>JAWOFB010000200.1:0-9546 GCA_046482445.1 Ectothiorhodospiraceae bacterium
CGCAGGTGCCCCCCAGAGGCCCACTTTCAACCACAGCGGCAGTGGCGCGGTGCCGGGCGGCGCGGCGCTCCGCCGCGAGGCCACCGCTGCCGGCGCCGATAGCGATGCAATCAAAATGACGACTCATGGCATGGACCTCCTGGCTGGCGCACGAACGCAGCGACGATAGCATGACGCCCCGGTCGCGCGCTCGCGCCCGTACCCGCGGCCCCCGGTGACAAGGCATAATGCGAGGCCATTGAAGCGCGCCGGGAGAGCACCATGACCAATCCGCTGCTGGACGACACCGACCTGCCCCGCTTCGACGCTATCGCGCCGGAGCACGTGGAGCCGGCGGTGGACCACGTGCTGGCGACCAATCGCCAGGAACTCGCGGCGTTGCTCGCCGGCGGCGGGCCCTGGAGCTGGGACAGCCTGGCAGCCTCGCTAGAGGCCATGGAGGACCGCCTCACACGGGTGTGGGCCCCGGTGAGCCAACTCAACGCCGTGATGAACAGTGACAGCTTGCGCGAGGCCTATAACGCCGCGCGCGCCAAGATCGCCGACTACGCCACGGAGCTGGGTCAGAACCAGCACCTGTACCAGGCCTTTGAACAGATGCGCGGCCGCGACGACTTCGCCGCGCTGGCGCCGGAGCAACAACGCACCGTGGACAATGCCCTGCGCGATTTCCGCCTGGGCGGCGTGGCCCTGCCGGCGGCGCAGCAGGAGCGCTACCGCGCCATTGCCAGTCGCCTCTCGGAGCTCAGCGCGCGCTTCCAGGAGAATGTCCTGGACGCCACCAACGCCTGGCACAAGGACCTGCCTGACGCCGAGCGCCTGGCCGGACTCCCGGAATCCAGCCTGGCCATGCTGCGCCAGAACGCCGAGGAACAGGGTGCGGGTGGCTACCGCATCGGCCTGGACTTCCCCAGCGTCCTGGCTGTACTCACCCACTGCAACGACCGCGAGCTGCGCCGGGAGGTCTACACCGCGTTCGGCACCCGCGCCTCGGACCAGGGCCCCGACGCCGGGCGCTGGGATAACAGCGCCGTCATGGAAGAGATCCTGGCGCTGCGCCACGAGAAGGCGCAGCTGCTGGGCTACGCCAATTACGCGGAGCTGTCCCTGGCCACCAAGATGGCCGACTCCACGGATGCGGTCATGGACTTCCTGCTGGATCTGGCCGAGCGCACCCGGCCGGCCGCCCAGCGCGAGCTGGAGGAGTTGCAGGCGTTCGCCCGGAAGGAGCTGGGCCTGGACACCCTGGAGCCCTGGGACATCGCCTGGGCCTCGGAGCAGCTGCGCCAGAGCCGCTACGCCCTGTCCCAGGAGGACCTACGGCCCTATTTCCCGGCACAGCAGGTGATCGACGGGCTGTTCCGGGTGGTGGAGCGGTTGTTCGGTGTCACCATCCACGAGGCCACCGGCACCGTGGCGACCTGGCACCCGGACGTGCAGTTCTTCGAGATCCGCGATCCCGACGGCACCCTGCGCGGGCGCTTCTACACCGACCTCTACGCCCGCAGTCACAAGCGCAGCGGCGCCTGGATGGCCGAGTGCAAGGTCCGCCGCGCCACTCCGGACAGTGTCCAGACACCGGTGGCGTTCCTCACCTGCAACTTCGCGCCGCCGGTGGGCGATCAGCCGGCCCTGCTCACCCACACCGAGGTGGAGACCCTGTTCCACGAATTCGGCCACGGCCTGCACCACCTGCTCACACGGGTGGGTGCATCGTCGGTGGCGGGGATTCACGGCGTGCCCTGGGACGCGGTGGAGCTGCCCAGTCAGTTTCTGGAGAACTGGTGCTGGGAGCGCGAGGCCCTGGACCTGTTCGCCGCCCACCACGAGACCGGTGAACCCATTCCCGAGGATCTGTTCCAGCGGCTGCGCGCCGCCCGCAACTTCCAGTCGGCCATGGGCATGGCCCGGCAGCTGGAGTTCTCGCTGTTCGACTTCCAGTTGCACCGGGACTTCGACCCGGAGCAGGGCGCCCGGGTGCTGGAGACGCTGGCCGCTGCCCGCGACCGTGCGGCGGTAATCCGGCCGCCGGACTGGCACCGGTTCCCGCACGCCTTCGGCCACATCTTCGCCGGCGGCTACGCCGCGGGCTACTACAGCTACAAGTGGGCCGAGGTGCTGTCCGCGGACGCCTACGCGCGCTTCGAGGAGGAGGGCCTGTTCAGCCAGGAAGCGGGCCGCGATTTCCGCGAGCACATCCTGGAGAAGGGCGGTTCGGAGGATCTGCTGACCCTGTACCGGCGCTTCCGCGGCCGGGAGCCGGACCCCGGCGCCCTCCTCCGCCACAGCGGTCTGGCTGCCTGACGCCCAGTGGATCCCGGCGGCCATGGCCAAACCACCGACGCACAACACGCACAAGGAGCCATCATGAGCGACCACGCCACCGACCCGGACTGCATCTTCTGCAAGATTCGCGACGGCGCGATTCCGGGGGCCGTTATCGCCAGTACGGACCAGGTTCTGGCGTTCATGGACGCCTTCCCGTCGTCCCGCGGGCACTGCCTGGTCATCCCCAAGGCGCACCACGCGGATCTCATGGCCATGCCGCCGGAGCTACTGCAGACCGTGGCCGTCGCCGTGCAGGACGTGGCGCGAGCGGTGCAGGCGGCCATGGAGCCTGACGGCATCGCCCTGACCCAGTTCAACGGCGAGGCCGCCGGCCAGACCGTGTTCCACTACCACCAGCACATCATCCCGCGCTGGCAGGGCCAGGACCGGCGCAGCCACGGCAAGGACCAGGCGGACCCAGACGAGCTCCAGGCGGTGGCCGAGCGCATCGCCGGCCACCTGGACTGGTACTAATGCCATGAAGATCGCCTCCTGGAACGTCAACTCCCTCAAGGTCCGGCTGCCCCACGTCCGCGACTGGCTGGCCGCGGAGCAGCCGGACATCCTGGGCCTGCAGGAAACCAAGCTGTCCGATGACAACGTCCCGCGCGCCGCGCTGGCGGAAGACGGCTACCGGTGCCTCCACAGCGGCCAGAAGACGTACAACGGCGTCGCCCTCCTGGTGCGCGACGGCCTGCCGGAGCCGACCGACGTGGTCACCGACATTCCCGGCCTGGAGGATCCCCAGCGCCGCGTCCTGGCTGCCACGGTGGGCGACCTGCGGGTGGTCAACCTCTACGTGCCCAACGGCTCGGAAGTCGGCAGCGAGAAGTACCAGTACAAGCTGGACTGGCTGGCGCGCCTGCGGGACTGGCTCGCCGAGGAAATGCGCCAGCACCCGCACCTGGCCGTCATGGGCGATTTCAACATCGCCCCGGCGGACGCGGACGTCCACGACCCGGAGGAATGGCGGGGCAAGGTCCTGTTCAGCGAACCGGAACACGCCGCCCTGAATGCCCTACAGGAGCTGGGCCTGGCGGACACGTTCCGGCTCTTCGAGCAAGAGGCGGGCGTGTACTCCTGGTGGGACTACCGGATGAACAACTTCAAGCGCAACCGCGGCCTGCGCATCGACCTCATCCTCGCCAGCCCCGAACTCGCCCGCGGCTGCACCGACAGCCGGGTGGACATGGAGCCGCGCCGACGCGAACGCCCCTCGGACCACGCGCCGGTCATCGCCGGGTTCGATGGGTGATGCTTACCCCTTTCCCTGCAATCAAACGGTAGCGCTCGCCGCGCCGGACGCGTGTCATGGCTTGCCTGGGAGCTCGACGCCGACCGCGAAGCGCAGACTTGGGCGTAGGGCAGAAACAATCAGGCGGCGTCGATCTCCACCACCTCGCTGTAAGAATGAGGCTCCGGGATCGGCTCGCCTCGCTCCCGCAAGCCCTCGAGATGAAACGCGATGGCTTCGCGGACGAGGTGCAGGACCTCGTCCCGTGTCTCGCCGGCAACAACGCAGCCCGGAAGGTCGGGAACGTATGCACCCCAACTACGATCACCCTGCTCGACAATCACCGTGTATCGCATGGCGCTACCTATTCCTTAATACCGGCCTGCTTGAGAACACTGTTCAATGTACCTGGCGGGAGGTCAACGTTGGGTTTGCCCGACACCGTCACGGTACCGCTCTTTGTCGAATGCTTGAATTGCCGATGACTACCTCGTTGCCGTACCTGCGTCCAGCCATGCTGCTCCAATAACTTGACGACCTCTTTGACCTTCATACTCGCTCTTCCCTGACACAACGAATGGAACCCTACTCCGGATAACTCGTCATTTCCCATGGCCATCGGCGCGGCCGCATCAGGACCAAACAGCCGGCAGCATGACCAGTACCAGCAACACAGGTGCCAGCCACAGCAGTGGCCGCCAGCGCAGGGGCCGGGCGTGGGCCGGCCAGCCGCCGGCGTACAGGGCCAGACCGCTGAGGGTGCCGCCCAGGACCAACGCAAGCCCACCTGCAGGCAGCAGCGCTGCCCCGGCCTCCGCCGTGTCCGCGGCACCGGGTGTCACGCCCGCGGCGCGGGCGGCCAGGAACAGGGCCAGCGTGGCGCCGTTGTGGCCGGCGTGGATCAGCACGGCAGTCCACACGCTGCCCGACCACCAAGCGGCCAGGCCCAGCAACGCCCCGAACACGGCGTAGACCGGCACCAGGGACGGCGTGCCGTGGAGCCAGGCGAAGATGACCGCCGGCACGGCGATGGCGGCGGGTGCACCCCAGTCCCGGGCGAGACCGCCCTGGAGGCGACCGCGCAGGAGCAGCTCCTCAATAAGCGGTGCCGTCAGAAGCAGCAGCACGGTCAAAACGGCGAGCCCGCCCGGTTGCCCCAGAATCCCCTCCATCACCGGCACCCACACCGGCTCGGGCTCCAGTAGCCAGGTGAGCAGCAAAAGCGCGCCGTAGTTCGTGACCAGGACACCAGGGATCAGCAACAGGAGCGTGCCGACGCCGGCACGCGGCGCCACCAGCCCGTAGAGTGCGCAACGCCGCCGCCAGCCCGGCAGTCCGGGCCGCAACAGCGTGCCCAGGAACGCGGCCAGCAGCATCAGCACCAACAACGGGCGGGTGCCGGTGGGCAGGGCCTGCGCGCTGACCGGCAGCTGGGTGATGACCGAGCCGGCCAGGGCCAGGCTGGTGCAGGCCACCAGCAGCAGCCAGGGGCGCCAGGCGCGGGTGGTGATGGACATGGCTTCGAACCTCGCGGTGAGCAAACCCCTATGCTACCCACTGTCCGGCGCCGCGAGTCATCGACCGCGCCCCGGCCCGATGCGCGTATCGGGTCATCCGTGCCATGATCGCGACTCCAGGGCGGCAGCAGGAGAACAGCGAAATGGCCGGCATGCAGTACCGGGATCTGCGGGATTTCATGGCGCGCCTGGAGCGCGACGGCGAACTCAAACGCGTGCGCCCGGAGGTGGACCCGCACCTGGAGATGACTGCGGTGTGCGACCGAACCCTGCGCCGGGGTGGGCCGGCGCTGCTGTTCGAGAACCCCACCGGCGGCGGTATGCCCGTGCTGGGCAATCTCTTCGGCACGCCCTATCGCGTGGCCCTGGGCATGGGTGCCGAGGACACCGAGGCGCTGCGGGAGATCGGCAAGCTGCTGGCCTTTCTCAAGGAACCGGACCCGCCCAAGGGCATGAAGGACGCCTGGCGCCAGCTACCCATCTTCAAGCAGGTGATGAACATGGGGCCCAAGCACGTGCGCCGGCCCGCCTGCCAGGAGCACGTCATCGAGGGCGACGACGTGGATCTGAACCGCTTCCCCATCTGGACCTGCTGGCCCGGGGATGCCGGGCCGCTGATCACCTGGGCCCTGGTCACCACCCGCGGCCCGGAGAAGGAGCGCCAGAACCTCGGTATCTACCGCCAGCAGGTGATCGGGCGCAACCGCGTCATCATGCGCTGGCTGGGCCAGCGCGGCGGCGCGCTGGACTTCCAGGAGTGGCAGCAGGCGCACCCCGGTGAACCGTTCCCGGTGGCCGTGTCCCTGGGCGCCGACCCGGCCACCATCCTGGGGGCGGTGACGCCGGTCCCGGATACGCTCTCGGAGTACGCGTTCGCCGGGCTGTTGCGGGGCAGCAAGACGGAGCTGGGGACCTGCCTGGGCTCGGATCTGCAGGTGCCGGCCAGTGCGGAGATCGTCCTGGGGGGCCACATCCACCCGGACGACTGGGCCGACGAAGGCCCCTTCGGCGACCACACGGGCTACTACAACGAGGTCGAGCGCTTTCCGGTATTCACCATCGACCGCATCACCCACCGCACGGACCCGGTCTACCACAGCACCTACACCGGGCGGCCCCCGGACGAGCCGGCGGTGCTGGGCGTCGCCCTCAACGAGGTGTTCGTCCCCATCCTGCAAAAGCAGTTCCCCGAGATCGTGGACTTCTATCTGCCGCCGGAGGGGTGTTCCTATCGCATGGCGGTGGTCACCATGAAAAAGCGCTACCCCGGCCACGCCAAGCGGGTGATGCTGGGTGTCTGGTCGTTCCTGCGGCAGTTCATGTACACCAAGTTCGTCATCGTCACCGACGACGACGTGGATGCGCGCAACTGGAACGATGTCATCTGGGCCATCACCACGCGCATGGACCCCCAGCGCGATACCACCATGATCGACAACGCCCCCATCGACTATCTGGACTTCGCCTCGCCGGTGGCCGGCCTGGGCTCCAAGATCGGCTTCGACGCCACCGGCAAGTGGCCCGGTGAGACGCAGCGCGAGTGGGGCCGGCCCATCGCCATGGACCCGGCCATCCGCGAGCGCCTGGACGCCCGCTGGGACGAACTGGGCATCGACACGTGAATTCGTCTGACTGGGGGCGCTAGTGGCCTTCGCATGGAACGACAACGTCCGCCTGTACTACGAGATCCAGGGACAGGGCACGCCGGTGGTCCTGGTCATGGGGCTCGGCGGCAGCGGGCGTGCCTGGGGCCTGCAACTGCCGGCGTTCACCCGGCACCACCAAGTGGTGCTGCCGGACAACCGCGGTGCCGGGCATTCCGACGCCCCGCCCGGTCCCTACGACAACGCCACCCTGGCCGAAGACCTGGCGGCCGTGTTCGATGCCGCCGAGCTGGCCGCTGCCCACGTGGTGGGCATCTCCCTGGGCGGGCTCATTGCCCGGGCCTTTCACCACCGCTACCCGGACCGGGTGCGCAGCCTGACCCTGGCGGCCACCGGCCCGGTACCGGACAGCCCCGAGCACGCACCCGCCGAACCGGCGGTCCGCGACGTCCTGCACATGGACCGGCACAGCCACGATATGCGCACGTTGACCGAACACATGAACCCCGTGTTCTATCACCCGGACTATCGGGCCCGGGTGCCGGATCTCACCGAGCGCCTGCTCCAGTTCCACGAGCGTGAACCCCAGCCGCCCCACGCCTACCACGCGCAGCTGGCGGCGGCGCGCACGCCACTGCCCGAGCCAGCAGCGGAGACGGGCACGGTTCCCTGCCTGGTCCTCCACGGCAGCGATGACCGCGTCTGGCCCCCGGACAATGCCCGGGCCCTGGCCGAGACGATTCCCGGCGCACGGCTGGAGTGGATTGCCGATGCCGGCCACATGCTGCCCATGGAAAAACCGCGCGCCTTTAACCGACACGTGCTGGACTTTCTTGCCGCCGTGGACAGTGCGTCCGTTGACGATCCATGACGAAGCGCGCCCCGCGGTTGCCGCGGAACCTGGTGGCCACCGCCGTGTCGTAGACCATGCGGGACGCTGACGCCTCCGTTGGCAAGCGCTTCGGCAAGGGGGCATCGGCAAGCGGCCACCCAGCCGGCATAATAGGTGTCCGGTCTTGTTGGCGAGCCTCCAGGATCACGCCGCTGGCCACCGGATCAACCCGCACCCTGCGACCGCATAGCCGGGCGGCCCATGGCGTCGAACCCGCGTGCGGCACCGGCTCAAGCCGATAGGAGTCCTGCTGGAATGGAGACACTCCGCGCGACAACCCGCCAACGCGCGGTCAGGGCCACGGCCCTGGTCCTGCTCACGGTGTTATTCCTGAGCGGCTGCGCGAGCACCCCGCCACAGCCCGAGCCCGATGCCTGGGACCCGGCGGAGCCGGTCAACCGGGATGTGTACACGTTCAACGAGACCCTGGACGCGTGGGTGGCCAAGCCGCTGGCGGACGCCTACGTGGTGGTCACACCCGGTTTCGCCCGGGACGGTGTCACCAACTTTTTCGACAACCTGGGCGAGCCCGCCAATGCCCTGAACAACACCCTCCAGGGCAAGCCGGGCGCCGGTGTCCGGGATACCGGGCGGTTCCTGATCAACACCACTGTCGGTATCGTGGGCCTGCTCGACGTCGCCACACCCATGGGGCTGGAGTCGAGCAACGAGGACTTCGGCCAGACGCTGGCGGTCTGGGGCACGCCGGAGGGCATGTACCTGATGGTACCGGCCATGGGCCCGAGCACCACGCGGGATGTGGTGGACTACCCGGTGGCCTTCGCCACCAACCCCATTACCTATGTCGCCGCGCCGGTCGCCGTGCCGCTGTACGTGCTGGATCTGGTGAACACCCGCGCCAATCTGGAGAGCGCAAACCGGTTCCGCAACCAGGCCGCGCTGGACTCCTACACCTTCACGCGCTCGGCGTACCGCCAGTACCGCAACGGCCTGATCTGGGACGGCGACCCGCCGGAAGAGGACTTCTTCGACGATCTGGACACGGAACAGGACGTGGAGTGGTAGCCTCGTCCAGCATCACTAGGCCTGAGCCAGAAGCTTCTCCATGAGGTCCTGGGCCTCGCGAGCATAGAGCCCGCCGAAGAGGTTCAGGTGGTTGAGCACGTGGTAGAGCTGGTAGAGGTCCCGGCGCACGGTGTAGCCGCTGTCCAGCGGCCAGACGGCGTTGTACGCGTCATAGGCCTCCGGCGGGAAGCGCCCGAAGAGTTCGGACATGGCGATGTCGCTCTCGCGGTCGCCAAAGTACACCGCCGGATCGTAGAGTACTGGCCGCCGGTCACCGTCGAAGGCCAGGTTGCCGGACCACAAGTCCCCGTGGAGCAGTGACGCCGCCGGCGTGTAGTCGCGGAAAAAGGCGCCCAGCCGCTCCGCCAGGCGTTCCCCGGTCTCCTGCAGCCGCCCGCCGTGGCCGTTGCGGCGGGCCAGATCCAGCTGAAAGCGCAGGCGCTGCTCGCGGTAGAAGCGCACCCAGTCCGCATCGGGCGTGTTCACCTGGTCGGTGGACCCGATGGTGTTGTCCCGGTGCCAGCCGTGGCGCTCGCTGGTGACGCCGTGCATGCGGGCGAGGCGCGTGCCCAGGGCCGCCCAGTCACCACGCCCGTGCAGGGTGACCCATTCCATGACCAGGTAGCTGCGGTCATCGGCCACACCCCAGGTCAGCGGCTGCGGCACACGCGGTCCGTTCGCCACCGCCATGGCCTGAAGCCCCTCCGCCTCGGCCTCGAACATGGCCAGGCGGTCGGCGCGGTTGAGCTTCACGAACCAGGCGTGGCCACCCCCCTCCAGGCGGTAGGCGGCGTTGATACTGCCGCCACCCACCGGCGCGCGATTGGCGGTCGTATACGCCGTGCCCAGGGCCTCGGCGATGGCGCTGTCAATGCTCTGCCACGGCATGCGTGTCTCCTTGTTCGCTTGCAGTCATTGCCAGGGCGCGGCGTCGGACCCGTCGCG
>JAWOFB010000211.1:0-8430 GCA_046482445.1 Ectothiorhodospiraceae bacterium
CAGTCCAGCAGATAGGCATACCCCGCCTCGCGCAGCAGATCCGGCGTGACATGGCTCTCGGAGATCCAGGGCCCCAGCCAGCCCTGCGGCCCGACCCCGAAGGCCTGTTGCAGGCGGTCACCGGACTCCCGGATCAGACGGGCCTCCTGCTCTTCCGGCAAATCGCCCTGACGTTCGGCATTCGTGCGTCCGTGGGCAACCAGCTCATCGCCGCGATCGAGGAAGGCCTGAACCAGCTCCGGACAGTAGTCGGCCAGAGTCGAGTTAGCCAGTACGGACGCCGGCAGGCCGAACTCGTCGAAGAGGTCCAGCATGCGCCAGCCGCCAACGCGATTGCCGTAATCCCGCCACGCGTAGTTGAGCACGTCCGGTTGCGGCCCGCCGGGGGCCAGTTCCGCGCCCAACCCCTCACCAAAGGCGAAATGCTCCAGATTGAGCCCCAGGTACACGGCCAGCCCCTCGCCTTCCGGCCAGCTAAAGGACGGCCGGTCATGGATGGCCCGGTAGTCGTATCGATCGTGACTCGTCAGTTGCATAGACCCCGCCTCGTTGTCGTCATACCCACCACTCCGCCGAGGATGACGCCGGCCCAGCAGCATGCTTCAAGCGAATCGCCCGACCCTTGTGCTACACGCCACACGTGCTTTTACTCGCCGGTTCGCCGCTTCCCCGATCAGGTACTCACGCACTCGCTGCGCGGCGCGACGACCCTGCCCGACGCGAGCAGGCCGCTTCCCGCCACCTGCTTGCCTAAGCGGGTGTCTCCGCACGATTGCCAAGATAAGCCTTTGCAAGCGCCTCACTGCCGCGCAGGTCGGTAGCCGTACCCAGGCGCAACCTCCTGACCGAAAGCCCTACCGCTGATCACGGCTTTCAAGACACGAAGTCCTGCAAGTCTGCTGCCAGGTCATGTCCATCAATCACGTGCCGTTTCCGCACACACGCCGTATGCGGCCCGGCCACTGCCTGACAGCACGCCCGCGTGCCCCTGGCGGGCTCGCACCTTGGGAAAACGCACACGAGGGCCAGGGATAGAGGCAAGCGCGAGGGTATGAAATCGGCGCAAGGCCCGCCGGAGCGATCAAACCGGGCTCGCGGAACGTTGCGGTTCGTTGTGAACGGTGCCCTGCGCGGGTGCGCACGCCCAATGCCGGTGCGATAGCGCGTGGGACGGATTCGACTGTTTCAGGCGGGGCCGACCTCTGGCCCCGCGCACGAAACGGGCCGGCACCCGGGGCCTACTGCGGTGGTGGAGCCCGGCAACTCCCTCAACTGGCTGCTCGTCGCAGCAAACCCCGATTGAAAGCCACCCGGCCTGCCCTGAGGCAGACCGGCGCTTCCGCCGGCGGTAAACGGGACCAGATCTCGCCCCGAGCACCGGGCACTCCATCCGCTTACGCGGTCTCAGGAGCCCAGGGCCTCCAGAGTGAGGGCCGCCGTGCGCGCACTGGACGGCGGGTTCTGCCCGGTGACCAGCTGTCCGTCACGGATGGCGTGTTCCTGGAACGCCGGCGCGGTCTCGACACGGGCACCGAGTTCGCGCAAACGGCTCTCGAGCAGGAAGGGCACGTCGCCGTCCAGCTCCACCGCTTGTTCCTCCTCGTTGGTAAAGGCGGCCACCCGGCGCCCCGAGACCAGCGGTTCACCGTTGGGTCCGTGGACGGCAACCAGGCCCGCCGGGCCATGGCAGACCGCGGCGATCACCTTGTCGCCGATGGCGAAGGCCTCCAGCAGCCCTTTGAGGGCAATATCGTCGGGCAGGTCGAACATGGTGCCGTGGCCACCGGGTAGAAAGACCGCGTCAAAATCCGTGGCATTCACGCGCTCCAGCGGCAGTGTCTCCCGCAACTGATCGCTGGCTTCTCGCCATGCCTCGCGCTGGTTTTCGTCCGGGGCACTGCGCGGGTCAATCGGGGTCGGCCCGCCACGGGGGCTGGCCACTGTCACGGCGGCGCCGGCGTCCCGGAACTGGCGATAGGGAATCGCAAACTCCTCCAGCCACAGGCCGGTATCCTTGCCCGAGGGCATGCGCCCGGCGCTCGTGACGATCATGAGAATACGGGGTTGATCCATGGTGGGCCTCCGGTTGGTTGGGCATCGTGGTCCCCAAGGGTATGGGGGGAGTGGCGGGCGGATTCAATGCGGGACAACCCGGGGGCCAGGTTCTTGTACCGCGGCAGTATCGCTGTCTCGGGCGAATAAGACCGGATCTGCGTCTCGTACCATCCCCGGTTTTAGTCCCGCCAGAGCATGCAGGGCTGGCGGGCGTTCCACTTTTCGAACCAGGAGTCGTCTTTGTGATCCTCGTCGGGCGGGCCCAGGAACCGGGTTATCACGAAGAGTCCCACCTCCGAGCCCACCTCACTTTCCTGCGCCGCGACTTTAGCCCCCCACTGCTCGGGAGATACGTTGCTATCAATATTCTCTACCTGCCATGTGTCTTTATCGAGATCTGGCAGGAACGTCTCGAGGCCATCCACGCACGCCTCTGTTCCTGACTCAGTCACGTCAACACACTCCTCCGACCCGGCCTTACAGGCCGCCACATTGATGCGGTTATTGGATCTCAGTGCAGCGGCCTGAGCTGCGACACTGGCATCCTCAGCTTCGCTGACAATCGAGAGGAAACGCGGCGCGGCTATAGCGACGAGAACGCCTACCAGCACCAGGACCACCACCAACTCGATGAGAGTAAAGCCGCCGCGCGCGCGTGGTTGCATTCGAATCAGGCCCCAGCCCGGACAAGCCAGACTGGAGAACAGCACACCTGTCGCCAGAAAACAACAGGCGGATGGATACGGATGACCGCAAGGCCGGCGTTATGCCGCCATTCATCAGTGAGGCCATGAGCTCCATGAAGCGATCACTGCGGGTAGCACGCGTACTCCACGGTCCGCGGGAAGGGCAGCCCCGCGAGGAGCAGGCTGCCGTAGGACCGCGTCAGCACGCGCTCGTCCATGAGCGTAACCCGGCCGGAGTCCGCCTCGTGGCGGATCAAACGTCCGCACTGCTGCTTCAACCGGATGGCCGTATCAGGCACGGCCACCTCCATGAACGGGTTGCGCCCGCGGCGCTCCAGCCATTCCGCGTAGGTCCGGTCGACGGCGCCGTCCGGGACGGCGAACGGGAGCTTGGTAATCACCACATGCCGGCACAACGCCCCGGGGAGATCGACACCCTCGGCAAACGACGCCAACCCGAACAACACGGAGCCCTGTCCGGCCTCGATGCGGGCCCGATGGCGCCGCAGCACTTCCTGGTGCGAGGCGTCGCCCTGGCAGATCAGCGCGTCGCCCCACAGCGACCGTAGGCGCTCCGCGGTCAACGTCATCTGTCGGCGCGCGGTGAACAGCACCAGCGTGCCCTCGGCCGGGTCCACGCGGTGTGGCAACTCCTGCGTGACCGCCTCGCCGTGGTTATCGCGATCCGCCGCACCCGCCGGCAACCGCACCACCGTCAGCCGGCTGATACGCGCGAAGTCGAAGGGTGACGGCAATTGCCGCTCGAAGGCTGCCGCCGGCATGCCCAGGGCCATCCGGGTCCGGGTAAAGTCCGAGCCGGCGGTCAGTGTCGCGGAGGTCACCACAGCGCCCGCCACCCGGGACCAGAAGCGCTCGCGCAGCCAGGCAGCCGCCGATGTGGGGCAGGCATAGGCGGTGACCCCGTCACCCGCAAGCACCGCCCAGCGTGCGACAGGCGGGGCATCCGGTGGATCGCACCGGGCGAACGCCCGCGCGACACCCGCAACACCCTCCATGGCTGACAGCACCCCCGCAATGCGCTCCTGCAGGCGATTGCCCACGACCGGGCCCAGATCCCCACTGCTGATCCGGGACTGCGCACCGGCCTGAACGGTCTCGACCGCCCGCATGAAACCGGCAACCGTCTCTGCCAGCTGCTCGGCGGTGGTGGCGACATCCTCCGGCAGCGCCTCGCCGTCCAAGCGAAGCTGCACGACGCCGTCGCCACCGGCTTCACCCCGCTGGCGGAGATACCTCTCGAGGACGCGTGTGAAGTCGCGCAGGGCCCCACGGGTGTCGCCACCGGTCTCGGCAAGCTTCCGCGCGGTGGCCTCCACGCGGTCCCCATGCATGGCCGATTCAGCGATATCCCGAGGTGAACCTGCCAGGGCCGCAAGCACGTCCGCAGCGTTGGTTCCGTCCAGGGTGTAACGGTTGTGATCGGTGGCCGCGGCAGCGAGGTTGTGACCCTCGTCCACCACGTACAGCGTTTCCTCCGGCGGCGGCAGAATCACGCCGCCACCCAGTGACAGGTCGCTGAGCAGCAGGCTGTGGTTCGCCACGATCACGGTGGCATCCCGCAGGCCGGCGCGGGCGCGGAAGTACGGGCAGTCGTTAAAGCGCGGACAACTGTTGCCCAGGCACCGGTGCTGATCCACGGTGATGCGATTGGTGACCTCCGGCTCCAGCGGCTCCGGCCAGTGGTCGAGATCCCCGCTCCAGCTTCCACCCTGGAGGGCTTCGTCCATGGCCTGAACCACGCGCGTCACGGACTCCGGCTCGGTGGCACCGGCATCGCCGGCGGTGTGGGTCTCGCCCTGGAATAACACCCCCTGAGCCTGTGACCCGAGATATTCTTCCATGCGGTAGGGGCAGGCGTAGCGACCGCGCCCCTTGGCGATGCCCCACGTACTGTCCAGTCCGGCGGCATCGGCGAGGGCCGGGAGATCCTGATCCACAAGCTGCTGCTGCAAGGCCACCGTACGGGTAACAATGACAACTGACCGCCCTCGCTCCCGGGCCAGGCTCACCACAGGGATGAGGTAGGCCAGCGACTTGCCGGTCCCCGTGGGTGCCTCGATCAGGCCCAGCGGCTCTGCCGCCGCCTCCCCGGCCAACACACGTGCCACGTCCGCGATCATCTGCCGCTGGGTGCGCCGCGGGCGAAAGCCGGGAGTGTGAGTCCGGACGCCGTCCAGCATGGCGCGCATGCTATTGCGCTCGGCGTCGCTCAAGCCGGTGGTTACTGCATCCGTGGCGGCACCGCTGTCATCCACCATGCGACTTCCCTTAAAACCGTGGCACCCGAGCCAGGCAGCCTGCCTGATCGATCCAGCGGTTGCGAGCCGGGGCCGCGCTCAACAGCCAAGGCCCGGTGTTCAAATAGCGACAACCGATTGACCCGGATCAACGCCTGTCCGCAGCAAAGGAGTAGGCTCAACAACTGCGCTCGATTCAATGGCGACGCCGGCTCGCGCCCGCGCCGCACTCACTGACTGACCCGCACGGGAGATTCCGTAATGACAGACAATCGCAAACGCACGACGGCACTGGGCCTGGCCCTTTTCCTGAGCACCGCCGGCATCGCGGGCCTGGCCACGGCCCAGGACGAACAGCGTCCCATGGACAACCGTATGCAGGGCGAACGGCACGGCGGCGGCATGCAGCAGGGCCACATGATGGACGGCCCGAATGGGACCATGCAGCGTCGTGGCCAGGGCCGTATGCAGGGCAACCGCGGCGGTATGCGCGATGGCCACAACGGCCAGATGCCCCCGCGCGGCGGGGGCAATAGCGGTCACGGCGGCGGCATGATGCACGGTCGTGGTATGGGAATGTCCGATAACGGCATGGGCATGATGCACGGCGACCGTACGGGGATGTCCGGCGGTGGTATGGGCATGATGCAGGGCGGCCGTATGGGAATGTCCGGCAGCGGCATGGGCATGATGCAGGGCGGCCGTATGGGAATGCCCGATATGGCCGCGCTGAACGCACTGGATCTGGACGACGAACAGCGCTCCGAGCTACTGGACATTCGCAGCACCTATCGCAAGGAGCACATGGATCGAATCGCGGAGATGATGGACCTGCGTGACGAGATGCAGGTCACCATGGCCGGCGAGCGACCGGATCCGGACCGGGTGGAGGAACTGCATTCCCGCATCGCGTCCATCCACGGGGAAATGATGGCGAACCGCATACGCCTGCAGAACGACATCGACGATGTGCTCACCGACGAGCAACGCCAGCATATGCAGCAGCGCATGGGCAGTTCAGGCAAAGGCATGCACGGTGACCGGCAGAACACCCAAGGGCAGCAGCCGGAAGCCGAACGCTGACCCCAAGCCGCGGATCCGGGTCGGCGAGGCCGGCTAGCCGCGCAACGCCGATCAGGCGAGCCAACCGCGACGACCTGGCTCCCCGCGGATAACGGGCGCTGATAATTGGAGCTGACCCTTGGGTTCTGCGACTTATTCGACAGCGCCAATCGGAAAACCGATTTACCATTGGGCTAGTTTATAAAAAGACAGCCACCCGGTATTTGTGTCTCGGTTCCAATCGGTTCGTGACAACCCGATCGGCGCGCTCACACGCCCTGCGGTGGACCAACCCGCTTGCAACGGTGCGGGAGCGTGCCAACCTTGATTCCCTGGCGCCCGGAAATGGCATGGCGTATAGCATTAGGGGTCGGGCTGACCCTGGCGGCGCTGTACGCCATTCTCCCTTACGGCTCCATCGCAAGCGCCGCCTACGTACTCAGTACCCTGGGTGCGTCCATTGTCATGCTGTCGGCCATCCCGCACCGCCCGGACACGATCACACGCCTTGCCTGCGGCCTGATCGCACTGGGCGTGGGACTCGCGGCAGTTGGACACGCCATCTGGTATGCGCTGGACCTGCTCGGCGGCTCACCATTTCCGTCCTACGCCGACGCCTTCTATTTGGCGGTCTACCCGTTGTTCATCGCGGCGCTCTGGCTGCTGGGCCGGCGGACGGAGCGCAATGAGGGCGCATTCACCGATGCCGTCATTGTCGGGATAACGGCCGCGGTGCTGGGTTGGGCGTTCATGGTCTCCCCCTACCTGCAGGACCCGTCGCTGGATACGCTGGCGCTGCTCGTATCAACCGCGTACCCGGTCGCCGACCTTGTCGTCCTGCCGTTCGCTTTACGATTGGTGTTCCTGGGGCGCACCCGCGAGACGGCCCACCTCCTCATCCTCATGGGCGTACTGGCATACCTCGGCGCCGACATGCTGTATGCCCACGGCAACACGACAGGCTGGTACCAACCAGGCGGGCTTACGGACGCGCTCTGGCTGGTCGCCTACGCCCTGCTCGCTGCCGCGGCCTGGTGCCCGCCATCCGCCATGCCCCTGACCCAGGGAGGCGCTGCGCGCGCGGTGATCTCCGAACGCCGTGTCGTCCTACTCGGCGCGACCGCCATGGTGCTACCCGTTGTTATTCTGACGCACGCCGACTCGGATCCGGCGACCGTCTCTGTCGCAGCCGGCGGCATGGTTCTTTTGCTCGTGCTGGTGATGATCCGCATGGCGCATCTCGTCCGGACCTCCGGGCGCCAGCGCGAGCTTCTGGAAATCCTCGCCCAGACCGATCCACTGACCGGCGCTGCGAACCGTCGCTATCTGGAGCAGGTGCTGGAACGCGAACTGCCACGGGTCGCCCGCGCTCGCGGCAAGCTCAGCGTGGCGTTCCTGGACCTGGACCACTTCAAACAATTCAACGACAGCCGCGGTCACGAAGCCGGCGATCACTTGCTGCGGGACATGGTCGCAGCCTGGCAGCGGGAGTTGCGCCCGGCGGACGTCCTCGCGCGCCTCGGCGGCGAGGAATTCCTGGTGGTGCTTCCGGACACCGGACCGGATGAGGCGCATGCCGCCATCCAGCGGCTCCGGGAGCTCGTACCCGAGCAACAAACCTGTTCCGCCGGCATCGCCGGATTCCGGGCCGGTGAGTCAGCCGGACAGCTCACCGAACGGGCGGATCGCGCCCTGTACGAGGCCAAACGAAGCGGGCGCGACCGCATCATCATCGACCAACCCGCGAAAACGGCCTGAGGCCGCCGACCCGGTCCAGGGCCGCGCGCGGCTTACCCCGGTTCCCGCAGGCGGGCCATCGCATTGCGGAACACAGTCGACGCCGTCAGCACCCCACTCCCACGCGCCAGGCGTCAGAGCACGAAACGCGTCAGCACCCATCCGGCGATGAAAATATGGGCCAGGGTTATGGCAACCGAGAGCCCGTGGAGCAGGTTGAACCGCCGCGTCTGCCCGGCATCCGTGGCGTTGTTAATCGCCGGCATGAGCACCTGACGGGCGGGAATGGTGGTAATCGCGGTGGCCGCGAGAGCCCCTGCGCCCAGCGGATCGCTGGGCCACAGCAGCGCCGCCGCGGCCAGCGCCGTGACAATCACGAACAGGTAAAACGGCGGGAACGCCGCCCGGAGAACGCCTCCGGCGGTGTCAGAGGGGAGCGTGCGGAACAACACCCCGGCAAACCCGGCCGAGAAAAGCGTCATGCCGCCAAACAGAAACGCGGTGAGCAGCAATGCGGTGGCCTGGATCATGGTCGCCCCTCGTCCGATGCCGGAAACGGATCGTATCGTTGGTTTTCAGCGGGCCACGTCCCGTCAACGCCGGTAAACACCTTGGGCGCATCAACCACTGAC
>JAWOFB010000231.1:0-5946 GCA_046482445.1 Ectothiorhodospiraceae bacterium
CTTCCAGCAGGAGTGCCAGCGCGCGCTGACCGACGGTGTCACCGTGGCCATGGAGGAATACTGCGAGCTGGCCGAGCGCTGGTTCGATATCCGTGCCTATCCGGCGAGCGACGGCCTCACCGTCTATTTCCGGGATACCACCATCCATCACGAACTGGTGCAGCAGTTACTGGACCACGAGGCACGGCTACTCGCCTCGCGCCGCGAGCTCAACCAGACCCTGGCGACGCGTCAGGCGCTGATCCACTCCCTGCCCGCGCACATCGCGTTGCTCGACAGCAGCGGCACCATTCTCGACGTCAACGACCGCTGGCGGGAGTACGGTGCTGCCAACGGGTTCGCCGGCTGCGGCTTCGGCGTTGGTTACAACTACCTTTCCGTCTGCGACACCGCTCGCGGCGATGCCTCCGAGGAGGCGCCGGCGGTGTCCGCCGGTATCCGCGCCGTTCTTGCTGGGGAACGCAACCATTACGCCCTGGAGTATCCGTGCCACTCGCCCGGCGAGAAACGCTGGTTCCGTGTGCAGGTCAACCGTCTCGCCCCGGAGTACGACGGCGACGACGGCGTCGGGGCGGTGGTCATGCACGTGGATATCACCGAGCGCAAGCTGGCG
The DNA here is from genome assembly GCA_046482445.1 of Ectothiorhodospiraceae bacterium. Lineage (GTDB taxonomy): Bacteria > Pseudomonadota > Gammaproteobacteria > Nitrococcales > Aquisalimonadaceae > Aquisalimonas. The sequence goes on from JAWOFB010000231.1 coordinate 614, forward strand.
GAGGAGGAGCTCAATCGCCTGGCCTATGAGGACGCCCTCACCGGCGCCGCCTCGCGCAACGGCTTCGCCCGGACCCTGGAGGAGCGCTTTCAGCGCGATGGCTGGGCGCCCCAGGCCATGGTGGTCATGCTGGATGTCCGGGGGCAGCGGGATATCAACGAGGCCCACGGCTTCGCTGCCGGCGACGAGCTGCTGGTCCGCATCAGTGAGCGCCTGCAGGACAATGCGGGCGCCGGCGCCCTTGTGGGGCGCACGGGGGGTGACGAATTCGTGGTCTATCTGCCGGTGGCTGAAGGCCGGGATCCGGAACGTGCCCGTGCCGGCCTGGCAGCCACGTTCGCCGAGCCGTTTGTGCTCGGCGGTAGCCGCGTGGAGATCGCAGCGCGGTTTGGCTACACGGAGCTAGGCGCGACGCCCCGCGGTCCCGAGCGGTTGCTGCGCGAGGCGGAGATGGCGCTGTATTATCCGCGCCAAAGCGGTGCGAGTGACCTCTGGTCGGTCTACACCAGTGAGCTGGACGAAGAGACTCACCAGCGTATCCAGACGACCGACGAACTGCGCCGGGCCCTGGCGGAGGATCAGTTCGAACTCCACTTCCAGCCCAAGGTGGATCTGGCCTCCGGTGACCTCCTGGCCGCCGAAGCCTTGCTGCGCTGGAACCACCCGGAGCGCGGCCTGCAACCCCCGGGCCTGTTCGTGCCCGTAGCCGAGCAGAGCCAGTTGATCGAGCCCATCGGCGCCTGGGCGCTTAACGAGGCGTGCCGCTGTATGCGTTTCTGGGAGGACGCCGGGCTGTCGCTGGTGCCGGTGTCCGTCAACGTCTCCGTGGTGCAGTTCGCCGGTGGTGACTTTCCCCGGATCGTGGAACGGGCCCTGGCCGACTACGGCGTGGCGCCGGAGCACTTGACCCTGGAGATCACGGAGAGCGTCTTCGAACAGGAATCGGAGCTTTTGAGCGAACAGCTCCGGGCCCTGCACGCCATGGGTGTGCGCTTGTCCCTGGACGATTTCGGCACCGGTTATTCGTCGCTTCTGTACCTGCAGCGTTACCCGTTTGACGAGATCAAGGCGGACAAGGCGTTCGTGTTCAATATCCTGGACGACGTCTACAGCGCCAAGGTGGTAAGCACCGTGCTGGGACTGGCGGGCGCCCTGGAGGCGGATGTGGTGGCCGAGGGCATCGAGTCCGATGCCGTCGGTCGCGCCTTGCTGGCCATGGGCTGCTGGATCGGCCAGGGGTATCATTACAGCGTGCCGCTGGCTGCGGAGGATTTCCAGTGGCTGCTGGAATGCCGCAGTCCACTCCCCTTGGGTTCGGCTGCAACGGCCGCGACCGAGAACGACAGCGAGGAACCCTGATGAGCGAAGATGCACGCCGCCTGCGCAAGCGTGGCACCGGCATTCCCGGCCTGGATGCGGTCACGCGCGGTGGCTTGCCCGCCGCTGGCGCAACGCTGGTCATGGGCCAGGCAGGCGCCGGCAAGACCATCCTGGGACTGCAGATCGCTGCCCATGCCGTCGCTGCTGGCGAGGCGGCCGTCGTGGTGAGTTTCGAGGAATCCCGCGATGCCCTGGCCCGCGATGCCCTGGCCTTCAGCTGGGGCAGCCCGGCCCTGGCGAGCGACGGCCTGGTGCGCATCGATGCCCGTCCGCCGCCGGGTGCCCTGGTCTCCGGTGGCTTCGACATGGAGGGCGTAGTGGCCCTGGTGGATCAGGAGCGCCGGCGTGTGGGTGCCAGCTGGGTGGTGCTGGACGGCATCGACCGGTTGCTGGCGCTGCAGCCGGACGACGCGGCCGCCGTGGAGGAGGTCGTGCGGCTGCAGAACTGGTGCACCGACGCGGGTGTATCCCTGCTGCTCACCGGCAAGATCAGCGACCCCGACCGTATCGCGCCGGGGCATCTGGAGGGCATCGAGTTCCTGCTGGACACGGTGATCGTGCTCGGCGCCCGGGTTATCGGTAACCGGCTGAACCGGCGTCTGCGTATCGCCAAGTATCGCGGCACCGCACACGTGACCAACGAGCTGGCGCTGGTCCTGGACGACGACGGGATCCACCTGGGCTATGAAGAGCCCGCATCGCAGGCGGCGCCGGCCAGCGACGAGCGCCTGGGCACCGGCGTCCCGCGCCTGGACCAGGTCCTGGGCGGCGGCGTCTATCGGGGCTCCACCACGCTGGTCTCCGGTCTGCCCGGGACGTCCAAGACGACGCTCGCGGCGAGCATGGCGGTGGCGGCCGCGGCCCGTGGCGAGACGGTGCTGTATATCAGCTTCGATGAACTCGCCGACCGCATCGTGCGCAATGCCGCCTCCGTCGGGATCGACCTGGCCACCCCCCTGGCCTCGGGGCGGCTCCACATGCGCACGCGCGAGGCGTGGGGCGCGCTGGTCGAAGAGCACTACATCGCCATCGCGCACATGCTCGCCGAGCTGGCGCCGGACTGTCTGGTGATCGACCCGGTGTCTGCGCTGCTCAAGGCCACAAGGGCCGAGAGTGCCCTGGAGACGGTGGAACGGTTGCTCAGTAGCGCCCGGGCAAAGGGCATCACCACGGTGCTCACGTCGCTCAACGAGACGGACGATGCCGACAGTGAGGCGACGGTGAGTCAGGCCTCGACCATCGCCGATACGTGGATCTCGCTCAGTTATCACGTCCATGGCGGCGAGCGCAATCGCGCCCTGTCCGTCGTCAAATCCCGCGGCACAGCCCATTCCAACCAGGTACGCGAGCTGGTTCTCTCTCACGAGGGCGTGGACCTGGCGGATGTGTACCAGTACGGCACCGAAGTGCTCATGGGTACAGCGCGGCTGCAGAAAGAGGCCGAGGAGGCCAGCTCCCTGCGCCGCCAGCAAGCCGAGCATCAGCAGCGGCGTCAGGAGCTCGAGCGTCGCATTGCGCAAGCACGCGCCCGACTCGAGGAGGCCGACAGCGAGACACAGCGCTTGCAGGAAGAGCTAACCCTGGAAGATCAAAGCATGCAGGACGCGCAAGTGGCCAGCAGTCGCCACCAGCGCGACGTGCGTGCCCGGCGCGAGCCCGGGACCGGAGCAGAGGAGGAAGGGGCGTGAGCGACGAGCAGCTCATCCTGTTTGTGACCGGCGAGGCACCGCGATCGCGCCGGGCACGGGCGAACCTGGCGCAGGCGCTGACCGCGGCCGGCGGTGCCAGCGCGGATTACCGGGAAATCGACCTGACCCGCGAGCCGCAGCGCATGGTGGAGTACGGCATCTTCGCCACGCCGGCATTGGCTCTGGTGGGGCCCGACGGCCTGATTTCCGTTCTCTACGGCGATCTCTCGGGCGAGGCCGCCCTGCAGCAGTTCCTGCGATACGAGGCCGTGGGCTGAGAGCCCGGGCGTTGCTCAGGCTGCCTGCTCAAGCTGGAATGCGAGTCGCTCGCTGACCTGCCGGTACTTGGCCTCAAGATCGGCTTCGTCCTGTCCGCCGATGAATACCAGAGCCAGACAGTAGCTGTAGCTGTCCTGGTCCATGAGTTCTGACAAACGTGCGCCCTCATCCACCAAGACTTGGATGGTGGTTCCGGGCACCGCCTGTTCCACCTCTCGGATGGCCGCATCCGAGGGCACGCCTTGGACCAGCGCATCCCCGTAGGTGCGCAGGAAGAATTTGCCGGCCACCGGGTAGCGACCGCCGCGCGACGGGAACGCCGGCTCGCGCCCCAGGGCCAGGTCCAGGGCCACCTTGTGGCTGGAGGCCCCGTCCACTTTCTCGAAGAGATCGCAGTGCGACTCCGAAATGCGGGTGTTCACCTCTAGCAGCCAGATCCGGTCGCGCTCGGCATCCCAGAAAACTAACCTTAAGGGAAATCAAGCCAGGCCTCAGTGGTGATGGCGCCGCTGTGGCAAGGCGCGAGGAGGGCGGTGTAGTAGCGCTACATAACCGACGAGCAACGCAGACCACAGCGGCGTCCATCACCACCCGAAGGGCCTCAAGGTGCGGCTCGCCGGCGGCGTTGCGCTCCCTTGACGTGCGAATCACCACGCCTGCGCTCGCGCGCCTTGCCGGCAAGCCGCACCTTGAGGCTGAGACCTGGCTTGATTTCCCTTAAGGTTAGTACTCGGCGTTGAACGGCATGTTGTCGTAGCCCGCGTGCTCCAGGAAGCGGCGCACCACCGCTTCCATGCGCTCGAGCACGGACGCGGGCAGGGCGGAAGGATAGCGGTAGCTCGTGAACGTGGAGCGGTTGTCACCGCGGTGGGAGTCGATGGCGCCGTAGACGTGGATGCGGCCGCGGAAACCGTAGCCCTCCAGAGTGACCTGATGGCCGTCGATAATCCCCTCGGCCAGGCAGTCGCCACCACCGACCGCCTGTACCGCCGCCGGGCGCTCGACCTGCTCCAGGAGGTGGTCAAAGGGCTCGCGGAAGCGACTGATCTCGGCGCGGATGCGCTGGATGCCGGCGTGGAAGTCCGCCGGCGCGTCCACGCGAAAACCGAGGTACGACGAGAACGATTTCACCGGCTTGATCCAGAAGGGATAGCCCACCTCCCGCTCCAGGCGCGCCAGGGCGTCATCGTCGAACGGGTCGAAGGCGGCGAACGGCGGTGTGGCCTCGGGCGTGACCTGAGCCTGTTCAACGCGCGCCCAGTACTTGTGCTCGCAGGTGAGCACCGATTCCAGGGAGGCCGACGGCAGGCCGAACTCCCCGGCCAGGATGGGGACAATAGTGCTCACCGGGAAGTCGATGGTGTGGATCAGGCCGTCCACGCTGCCCGGGAAGTCCCGCAGCCGCTGCCGGGCCTGCTCCAGCAGTGACTCGATGGGGTAGTGCATGCGCTCGGTGACCTCGGCGCGATCCAGCAGCTTGTGGAACGCAACGGCCTCGCTTCCGGGCATAGCCTCCAGTTTCTCCCGGTTGAAGTCGGTGAGGCCGAAGACGAAGGCATTGCTGCGATCCATGGAATCACCTCCTGCCACACCAATATCGTGCTCATGTTCGGAGGTAGAGGCGCAGACCCCCTGAATCAAGCCGCTTGCGGGGTGGTGCCGGTGGCCTCGGCCGGGTATGATGCACCGCGGCGTTGCGCTCCGGTTCGCATCCGCCGTAGCGGTTTCTCCCTCCAGGGCCTGCCCGCGCATCTTTTTTCAGCCGCAACCGGGGCTCGTTACCGGTGGTCGCCAGGCCGCCCGCGAGCAGGCCCAATCAGGAGTTCCCCATGTCCTTTGACGAACTCGGCCTGTCGGCCGAACTGGTCCGTGCTGTCGGTGATCAGGGCTATACCACGCCCACGCCCGTGCAGGCCCAGGCCATTCCGGCAGTGCTCGCCGGCGAAGACCTCATCGGTATCGCCCAGACCGGCACCGGCAAGACCG
>JAWOFB010000281.1:0-2854 GCA_046482445.1 Ectothiorhodospiraceae bacterium
AGCGTTGTATCTCGTCCTGCTCGACGCCGGAGAAGAACGCCAGCGTCTCGATGAGCCGCTCGCGGACCTCGGCCAGCGTGCCGACCGCGGCCCAGGTCGGTTCGCTGTCGTCGTCGAGTTTCTCCAGCTCGCACTCGAACCAGTCGGTCAAGCTGGCGATGTCGGCCTGGGCTCGCTTGTAGGCCTCCAGCATGCGTTGGGTGTTCGTTGTCTCTGTCACGGTGGTCTCTCCTTGGTCTTAGATGTCGCTGAGTCGAAGCAGCTCGGCGTAGTAAGCGTGGATGTCGCTGTTGGTGCCCCGGCCGCCTTCGAGGTGGTGCTGGAGGCATTCGGCCATCGACCAGAGGTCTTCCTCGCAGTCGGGCTGGACGTGGTGCTCGCGGCCGTTGGGCTGGTCGTGCGTCAGGATGGTGACCACCACCTCGTTGGCGGTGCCGACTCCGCCGACGCGGCGCTGGGCTGTGGCATATCGGCCTGGTTTGCCCTCGAAGTCGATTCGTGTGATTCGCATGGTTCAGTCCCTTTCGTTCTGGAGGTCGAGATGCCTGGCGGCGGCGTAGCGTCGCAGGGCATCGGGGTCATCCCAGGCGGTGGCAACCGGGCGGGTCGCGCAGGTCTTGAGGGCGTAGAGCTTCCTGCCTGTGCCGGTGGTGCTTACGTGGACGATTCGGGCCTCCTGGCCTGCGTAGGTGTTGGCATCGTGGTTGATGTGCATGGCTCGTGTCCTTCCGTCTAGAGGTTGATGCGGGCCTTGCGGAGTGCCTCGACGTGCGCCTTGGCCTCGTCGATGAGGGCGGCCAGCTCCGGCTGGCGGTCGACGCCGTCTATCTCTGCGACCGCTCGTGCGACGTGGCGGCAGAATCCCTCGGCTTCGGCCATGGCGCTTTTGGCTCTGCTGCGTCGTGCGGGTGTGGCGTACATTTCTATCTCCTTGTCTGCGAGTCGCTTACGTTCGTCATTCGACGCTGGCATGTTACCTCGACCCCGCGGACCAGCAAGGCAATTAACCGCCTTTATTGAAAGAACTTAGCGATTCCCCCAAGCATGCGTGACCTCTAGAGATATGACCGCAGAATCCTTGAAAATCACGGCCCTGACGCCCGAACAGGCCGCCAAAATCCTCGCCGCCTCGTACAAGCGGCGCATCGACGCCGGGCAGGTCCGCGAGGTGGCCGAGCAGGCGGGCATCCTGCGGACCGACGGGACGTTCAGCATGATCGAATACGTGGCCTACCTGGCCGGGCATGCCCTGCGAAGCCACGGCGAAGGAGGGGAGGTGACCGGTGGCCGCGAAGATTGACCCGCGCAAGCTCCGGCCAGCCGAATTGCTGCGGCTGGTGAATTCCACCGACCGAGGCAGCGTGCTGACCGAGTTCCAGCTCCGCCGCCATCGCAACCGGGCCGGCTACGCCATCGGCGATGCGCGCACGGTGGACCTGTTCCGCTACGCCGCCTGGCTGACGCTGGAGCATCTCAGGCCGAAGCCGGAGCCGCTGAGCTACGACCAGCAGAAGGCCCGCCAGGCCGAGCGCAACGCCGAGGCAGTCCGGGCAGCCCAGGATATCGGCGAGATACCGGCCGTCGTTGACCCCGACCGCAAGGCCGAGGCGGAAAGCTCGTTCAGAAAATTCTGCGAGACGTACTTCCCGGAGGTCTTCTACCTGCCGTGGTCGGACGACCACCTGCGCGTGATAGACAAGATTGAAAGAGCCGTCCGCACCGGCGGGCTGTTCGCGATGGCCATGCCGCGCGGAAGCGGCAAGGCGCTGGCGCTGGACACACCGCTGCCGACGCCGCTGGGTTGGACGACGATGGGCACGGTCCAGGTCGGCGACCTTGTCTTCGACGACCAGGGGCGCATGTGCCGGGTAACGCACGCCACGGAGGTCATGCACGACCGGCCCTGCTATCGCGTCCGGTTCAGCGATGGGGAGGAGATCGTCTGCGACGGCGAGCATCTCTGGACTGTGCATGATCGCTACAGCCGGAAGAACCCGCTGACGCTGAGAACAGAGTACATGGCCCCTCGTGTGGACCTGCCAAACCATCGCGGACGCAATGAGAAGCGGTATCGCATCCCGCTGGCCGGGCCGTTGCAGGTTCCGGAGAAGAACCTCCCCATTCCGCCCTATGCGCTGGGCGTCTGGCTGGGCGACGGCGCGTGCCGCGCCTCCACCGTCACACTGGCCGAATGGGATTACCGCGAGATCGCCGACCAGGTCCGCTGGTCCGGAGAGATGGCCAAGCTGCGGAGCAGCGAGCCCCGGGAGCACACCTGCACGGCCGTCATGACGCGGACTCACGACAAGAAGACGTCCTTTCAAGGCCGACTTCGGGCACTCGGTATGCTTCGCAACAAGCACATCCCCACCAAGTACCTCCGGGCGGGCCGTTCGCAGCGGATGGCATTGCTGCAGGGCCTGATGGACACCGACGGGCACGTCAGCAAGACGGGCGAATGCGAAATTGTCATCAAATACCTGCATCTGGCGGACGACTTCGGGGAATTGCTCAGCTCACTGGGCATCAAGTACGGACGCAGTGAAAAGACCGTCGTTCTGAACGGACGCCGGCTCGGTCCCTATCATCGCTTTCACTTCACGGTGCATGAGGACTGCGAGGTGCTGCGCCTGGAACGGAAGAAAAGACGCCTTCGTCGACGTCCGAAGAGTCGGCCACTGTGCAAGTCCCGGCACATCGTCGCCATCGAGCCGACGGCGTCGGTCCCGGTCCGGTGCATCCAGGTAGACTCTCCTTCGCGGCTGTATCTCGCCGGGCGGAAGATGGTGCCCACGCACAACACCGTCCTGTGCCAGACGGCCGTGCTCTGGTCGGCTCTTATCGGCGCGACGCC
>JAWOFB010000009.1:0-3397 GCA_046482445.1 Ectothiorhodospiraceae bacterium
ACCCTGGAGGACGACAAGGGCCGGCGCCGCGATCAGGCCCGCTTCAGCAGCCGGACCCTGGACGTGGACATCCTCACCTACGACGATCTGCGGGGGGAGCACGAAGGCATGACCCTGCCGCGGCCCGAGGTGCTGAAGAATGCCTTCGTGCTGTGGCCGCTCAGCGAGGTGTTGCCGGATGCGGTGCACCCCGGGGAGGAGCGCACCTACCGTCAGCTCTGGCAAGACTACGACCGGTCGCGGCAACGCCTGTGGCCGGTCGACTTCGAGTGGAACGGTCGCCCGATTTCCCGGGCGGCCGACTGATGTCCTAGGACTCTGTGCGAGGCTTCGCCTTCTCGGGCGCCATATCCTTTATCCCCGCTTCACCTTCCTCGTCCAGCATCTGCTTGCGCTGCATGAACACATGCGGGCCCACCACCACGAAGATGGTGGCCAGGCCGGCCAGCAGGCCGGTCCACGGATCGAACAGGGCGAAGGCCATGGCGGTCAGCACCATGGCGCCGCGCTCGGTGGAGTCGGTGACGTAGGTCATGGCCAGCGTGGCGCAGGCAAAGCCGGTCAACAGCAGCGTCACGGCCAGGGCGATGGGCAGCAGCGGCTGCAGCAGCGTGACAATCGGCAGCACGATGAACAGCACCGGGAAGCCGTACACGTAGTAGGCCGAGATGCCGTCGTAGATGGAGTCCATCTTGTCGCGGCCGGTCACCCAGCGCTTCAGCACGATCACCTGGATGCCGGTCCACAGCACGCCCTGCGTGCCGAAGAACGGAGCGATCAGGCCCATCACGCCGTTACGGATGCCGGTGGCCATGTGGGCGCGGTTGTTGTTTACGTCCAGCTTCTCGTCCGGCCGCAGTTCCGCGGCGTTCTTGATCATGGCGTCGCCGGTCACCAGGTCCCCGAAGAACAGGATATAGGTGATGAAGGCCAGTGGCAGGGCGGCGAGGTGCATTTGCAGATCGGGCCAGCCGATCACCAGCGGCGAGGCCTTGGCCCACATGGAGGTGGCATGGGTCGGCACGTCCAGCAATCCTGTGCGGATATTGAAATCCATCTCTCCGGTCAGCCAGCCCACCACGCCGGCGGCGAGAAAGGCCGGCAGCAGGCCCAGGCTGGCCAGCCGCGTCAGCCAGGGGCGGCCCACGGCGGCGCGCTGGAACGGCCTGGAGAAGGCCAGGAACATGCACAGCGCCAGCGCGGCGATGGCGGCGATCGGGGCCGTGACCAGGGCGCCGGCCGGATCATCCATGTCGAAGATGCGCAGGAAAGCGGCAATGGCGGCGCCCAGGATGATGCCGCCCTTGAGTACATCGGGCACCAGTTTGACCAGCTTGCCGCCCAGGCCGGTGATCCCCAGGAACACCAGCAGGGCGGCAAAATTGATCGACAGGGCCGTCATCAGCTGGAACTGTTCCTCCGGACTGCGGTCCGGGCTGATCACGAAGGCGAAGATGAACGGCAGCGCCGGCGTCAGCCAGCCGGGGGCGTACGGGTCGCCGAAGAAGAACCAGGCCGAGGCGATCAGCATGGTGTGCAGCATGGCCATGGTCACGGCTTCGTCGAAGGTCAGTCCGAACGAGGCGGTCATCACTGGCACCAGGGCCAGGCCGGTGGCGCCGGCCACGCAGATGCCCTGCAGGACCTCGGGCAGCGCAAAGCGCGTGTGGATGAACGGGATGCGGAGTGTGAAGGGGCCCCACTGGATACCGGGCTGGACCTCACCATGGGCGCGTTTGGGTAGCATAGGCGTGTCTCTTGTTTGGTCTTGTTGGCCGTTCGGTTGGGGCGGTGCGCCATGTGTCCGGTACCGCATCCCTTCGGGCATGCTACTCGACATTCCGGGGCCGGGGAAGTCATCTGGACGGAATCCGGCGGCGTTTCAACGTGTTATAAGCGGTAGTGATGAGGAGTATCAGGCCGGCGCCAGGGCTCGCCCGCCATCCACGCGCAGAGTCTGGCCGGTGACGTAGTGGGCTTCGCACGCCAGGAAGTACACGGCCGCGGCGATATCCTCCATGGTGCCCAGTCGGCCCAGCGGGATGCCATCCAGCATCCGTTGCTGTTCGGCATTGGCGTCACCGCTGTCATCCATGTGTTCGGGCCACAGGATGGCGCCGGGCGCCACGGCATTGACACGGACATGCGGTGCCAGTTCCCGGGCCAGGGAGCGGGTCATGGCTTCCAGCGCCGCCTTGGCCATGGTGTAGGGAACGAAACCGGCCATGCCCCGGGCTGCGTTGATGTCCACCAGACTGACGATGTTGCCCCGACGTTCACGCAGCGCGGGTTGCAGTGCCTGCGACAAGAACCAGGCAGAACGTGCGTTGCTGTTCATCAGGTCGTCCCAGTGCGCCAGTGTGCTGTCGCCGCAGGCGGTGGGATAGAAGCGGCTGGCATTGTGGACCAGCACGTCGAGCCGGCCGAAGCAGGCAGCGGCCTCCCGGGCCAGCCGGAGCACGGCGTCGTGCTCGTTCAGGTCAGCCTGAAGCAGGGCGGCGGAACCGGAGCGCTGACGGTTCATGCCCTCCACCAGTGCCTGTCCCTCCCGGACCGAGCGGTGGCAGTGCACCAGGACACGATACCCGGCACGATGGAAGTGCAGCGCGGTGGCGGCGCCGATGCGCCGCGCGGCGCCGGTGAGCAGTACTACATCAGTCATGGGTTTTCGACGCCTCGATCGTCGCCCGCTGCTTGCGGATCTCTGTCAGTACTGGCGCTACCGCGCTCTGGCGGGCGCGCTGGATGGCCTGGCGGATGGCCTCGCCCTGGCGTCGTTCCGGGGGCAGAGCCTGGACGATGGCGCGCTGGTCGATGTCGGCGGCGGCCTGCCGGCAGCGCCGCAACCAGTCCGCCTGGGGATAGGGTCGGTCCTCGAAACCGGTGCGGCCGCTGGCGTCGGCCTCGCAACACAGCAGGAAGGACTCGAAACGCTGTGGGCGGCGGAAGGCGTCCAGCTGCTCCAGCAGTTTCTCCACCGTGGCGGGCTTCATGTCGGGCATGCGGTGGCAATGGGTGTGAAACCGGGCGCTCATGATGGCCAGGGCGCGGTGTTCATTGGGCACGCGCAGCCGGTCGCAGACGGCCTCGATGGCGGGCACGCCGAGTTGCTCGTGGCCGTAGTGGTGGGGCCAGTTGTCCCTCGGAGTCAGGCCCTTGCCCAGGTCGTGCATCAGCACCGCGAAGCGCACGGTGGTACCGGCGTCGAGACGGGCCGCCTGGCGCAGACACAGCAACACGTGTTCGCCGGTGTCGATCTCGGGGTGGTGGGCCTCGGGCTGTGGCACGCCGAACAGGCGGTCGACCTCGGGCAGGATCACGGCCAGGGCGCCGCAGTCACGCAGCACCCGCACGTAGATCGCTGGATCGGCCTCGGCCAGGGCGCGCGCGGTTTCCT
>JAWOFB010000176.1:0-3363 GCA_046482445.1 Ectothiorhodospiraceae bacterium
CAAAATCGCTCCCGGCGATTTTGTCGAACCCACGGAGGGCGCAAACCCTCGGCGGTTTTCAAGACCGCTGCAATCGACCTCTCTGCCACCCCTCCTGTAACTCCATGCTCCTGCGACCACCTGACCGGGCGCCCTGAGGGCGCCGAGGCGGTGGGATTGCGCGGCCCATCCATGGGCCGCGCCCTGCGGGCTCGCTGCGCTCGCGCAAAATCGCTCCCGGCGATTTTGTCGAACCCACGGAGGGCGCAAACCCTCGGCGGTTTTCAAGACCGCTGCAATCGACCTCTCTGCCACCCCTCCAGTAAAACACTCCTACTCCTGAAACCACCTACCCGGGCGCCCTGCGGGCGCCCGCTACTCCCGCAAATACCGCGGGACGGGCCCGACGGGCGTGGTATGGTAGCGCAATGATACCGGCGCGTGCACAGTCCGAGTTGACGACTGACGCGCGCGCTGTGGACAATACTGCTGTTCCGCCAGGGAACCGGCACCACCTCTAGCGGGTCTGAATCAGCATCAACCCGAATCGCATTCACAGGAGACTCGGATGGTAGACGAACGTGTAATCGAGGGTCGCGCGCAGGCTCGGCCTGCAGAGATCAACAGCGTCATCCGCAATACGTACATGCTGTTGTCGCTGACGCTGCTGTTCAGCGGCTTGACCGCTGGTGTGTCCATGGCGATCAACCCGCCCATGGCGACCGGTCTGATCTGCTCGCTCGTGGCAATCGGCCTGCTCTGGTTCGTGCTGCCGCGTACCGCCGAGAGTGCCGCCGGACTGGGGGTCATCTTCCTGATCACCGGCATGCTCGGCTTCGGGCTGGGCCCGATGCTGAATCATTACGTAACCGGGCTCGCCAACGGTGGCCAACTGATCATGACCGCGCTGGGCGGCACGGGCGTGATCTTCCTCGGCCTGTCGGCCTACGCGTTCACCACGCGCAAGGACTTCAGCTTCATGGGCGGCTTCCTGTTCGTGGGCATCCTGGTGGCATTCCTCTGCGGCATCGGCGCCTTGATCTTCCAGATGCCCGGCATGATGCTCGGGATATCGGCCATGTTCATCCTGCTGATGTCCGGCCTGATCCTGTATCAGACCAGTGCCATCATCCACGGCGGTGAGACCAACTACATCATGGCCACCATCGGCCTCTACATCGCCCTGTACAACATGTTCACCAGCCTGCTGCACCTGCTGGCGGCATTCGCCGGCGAGCGCTGAGCAGGGGTCTCGGGGCCACGCCCCGGGGCAGGAACGACGAAGCCCCGCTACCGGCGGGGCTTTTTCATGGGCCGGCGAGCGCAGCGCCGATTGCCGGCAACAGTATGGCCATTTGGCCGGGAGAGAGGTTCATGGATCTCTGGATGCAGATTGCCCTCGGGGCCCTGGCGCTTGGCGCCCTTTTGTTCTTCGGTCCCAGAGTGGGCTCCGCCCTGCGCGACAGCCCGAAAGGCACCGCCCAGGACTGGCTCGGGCTGATGCTGCCGCTGGGCGGCGTGGTGCTGTTCGTGTCCGTGTTGATCTGGCTGGCTCAGCGTACCTGAACGGCCGCCCCGCCCGAGCTCAGGCTTCCCGCAACACGTCCATGCCGCCCAGGTACGGCTGCAGGGCCGGCGGAATCGCCACCGACCCGTCCGCCTGTTGATAGTTCTCCAGGATCGCCAGCAGCGCCCGACCCACGGCCACACCGGATCCGTTCAGGGTGTGCAGGTATTCCGGCTTGCGGGTTTCGGGATTGCGCCAGCGCGCGCCCATGCGCCGCGCCTGGAAGTCGAGGAAGTTGCTGCACGAGGAAATCTCCCGGTACCGGTCCTGCCCCGGCAACCAGACCTCGATATCGTAGGTCTTGGCGGCCGAGAAACCGAGATCGCCGGTGCAGAGCGTGACCACACGGTAGGGCAGACCGAGGCGCTGCATGATCACCTCCGCATGCCCGGTCAGCTCCTCCAGCGCCGCCCATGAGCGTTCGGGCGCCACCAGCTGCACCAGCTCCACCTTCTCGAACTGGTGCTGGCGGATCAGACCACGTGTATCCTTGCCGTAGGAACCGGCCTCCGAGCGGAAACAGGGCGTGTGTGCCGTCATGCGCATGGGCATGTCCGCGGCATCGATGATCTGGTCACGCGCGAGATTGGTGACCGGCACCTCCGCCGTAGGGATCAGGTAATACGACGGGTCACCGGCGGTGGCGAACAGATCCTCCTCGAACTTGGGCAACTGGCCCGTGCCCCGCGCGCTGGCCGCATTCACCAGGTACGGCACGTACATCTCGCGGTAGCCATGCTCGGTGGTGTGGATATCGAGCATGAACTGGATCAGTGCCCGGTGCATGCGCGCCATGGCGCCGGACAGCACCACGAAGCGCGAGCCCGCGACGCGTGCGGCGGACTCGAAGTTCATCCAGTCGTTCTGCGCCCCGAGGTCGACGTGATCCCTGGGCGTGAAGTCGAAGGCGGGCCTTTCGCCCCACTGGCGGACTTCGTCGTTGTCGTCCTCGTCCTCACCCGTGGGCACATCGGGATGCGGCGGATTGGGGATGCCCATGAGGAACTCGTCGAGCTCCGTCTGCAGCGTGTGCAGCTCGGTTTCGGCCGCCTTGAGCCGGTCACCGAGAGTGGTCACCTCCGCCTTGAGCGGCTCGATATCCTCCCCGCGCGCCTTCGCCTGACCGATGGTCCGCGAGCGCTCGTTGCGCTCGGCCTGCAGGCGCTGGGTTTCGGTCTGCAGCGTCTTGCGCCGCTCTTCCAGGCGATTGAAGGTCGCGACATCGAGCGTGAACCCGCGTCGCCCAACCGCCTCCGCGATCTCGTTGATCTCGCTGCGCAGTCGTTTCGGATCGAGCATGAAGTCCTCGTGGCTTGTGAGTTATGACAATGGTGCGGTCGGCCACGCCCGTCGGTCAGGCGGAAGCGGTGTCACGCGCAATCAGCGACTGCTGACGCGTGGACCACGCGCCGAAGCCGGCGATGAAGTCGGCCGCACGCCGGCGCATGTCGTTGTCCGTCAGGTTGCCGTCAGCGTCGAATGCGCGACCGGCACCGGGCACGAACAGACTTCCCCCGGCCCAGCACTGCATGCCCAGGCCGCGAAGGACGGGCAGCCAGGCATTCTGGGCCGTGCGCGTACCGGCGCCACCCGGTGTCGCGCCGCATACGGCGACGGGACGACCGTCGAAGACGCGCTCACGGTCACCGGGCGGGCGTGACATCCAGTCGATCGTGTTCTTCAGCACGCCGGGTATGCCCTGGTTGTACTCGGGCGTGATCAGGACCAGTCCGTCGGCAGCCGCGACCGCGTCCTTGAGCCGCTCCACGGCTTCCGGCACGCCATCCGCGGCCTCGGCATCACCGTCATAGAGCGGG
>JAWOFB010000290.1:0-11103 GCA_046482445.1 Ectothiorhodospiraceae bacterium
CGCGCCGGTTCGCGGCCCAGCAGCACGAGCGCTTCGCCTCGGTGCCGGCGCTGGGCTCTGGCGGCCTGGAACCGCGCTCGGCAGTGCTGCGCACGTTCATGGTCGCCCGCGCGGATGGCTACGCCGCCATGCCCGGTGGCCTGACCCGGGTCACCCCGGCCCCGGAAGCCCGGGATACGTCCAACCAGGCCGGCGGGCTGTCCAAGGACACCTGGGTGGTGGCGTCCGAGCCCATCCGCGAGGTCTCCCTGATCGCCGGCGAGAGCGGTGACGACACCCCGGCGGACCGCTCCGCGGCCCTGCCGCCGGCGGCCACGGAGAACCTGTTCTGGCTGGCGCGCTATGCCGAACGGGCCGAGCACGGCCTGCGCCTCATGCGCCTGGTCATGGGCCTGCTGCGTGATGCCCCGGAGGGTGCCACTGCCGCCGACCGGCACTGTCGCGCGCGGTTTCTACAGGCACTCACCCGCGTGACCCATACCGCCCCCGGCTTTCTCGAAGGCGGCCCGGGGCGGATGGATGACCCGCTACCGGAATTGCGATCGGTGCTGCGCGATCCCGGGCGCACGGGTTCCGTGGCCTTTAACCTGCAGGCCATGCTGGCGGCCTCGCATGCCGTCCGCGATCGCCTGTCCCGGGACAGCTGGCGGGTACTGGGCAGCATCCGGGCGCATCTCGGCGAGGGTGACGGCGGCGAGCCCGGGCCGGAACTCGACGAACTGGTGACCCTGCTGGCGGCCCTGCGCGGCCTGCTGGACGACACCATGGTCCACAGCCAGGCCTGGAGCTTTCTGGAGCTGGGCCGTTGCCTGGAACGCGGGTTGCTCACCAGCCGGCTGCTGCGGGCCACGGTGACCGACGGCCGTGAACCGGGGCAGGATGCCGCGATCCTGGAGGCGGTTCTCCATGCCCTGGAGAGCGTCAATGCGTTCCGGCGTCAGTACCACGAGGGCGCCCAGGCCCGGCCCGTGCTGCAACTGGTCCTGTTCAGTGAGTCCAATCCGCGTGCCGTGGGGTATCAGCTGGCGCGGCTGAAACGCACGCTCAAGCTCCTGCCCAACGCCGGCGCCCAGGAACAGCTCAGCCCCGAGCAGCAGCTGGTGCTCGAGGCCAACACCGCGTTGCGCCTGGCGAATCCGGACACCCTCGCCGCCACTGGCGAGCGGCACGAGCTGGATGCGCTGTTGGAGCGGGTGGCCCGGCTCCTGGACCGGGCCGCGCGCAGCCTCGGGGCGGCCTACTTCAGCGACCCCGTCGGGCCCCGGCAGCTGGGGCCGACCCGGCCCGGTCCGCGGGAGGGCAGCTGATGCGCTATCGCGTGAGCCACCGCACGGACTACACCTACGCCCAGTCGCTGGCGCGCGGCTACAACGAGGCGCGCATCAGCCCCCGGGACACCCCGGGCCAACGGGTCATCCGCCACGATGTGGCCATTCACCCGCAGCCGGCCTACCGCTCCACGCGCACGGACTACTTCGGGAATACGGTGCTGCACTTCAGCATCCAGCACCCCCACAGCCGGTTGACCATCACTGCGGTCAGCGAGGTGGAGCTGCAGGCAGCAGATGCCGACGGGGCGGCGAGCATGGCCTGGGAACAAGCGGTCTCGGCGGTCCGGGACGACACGAGTGCGTCCGGCCTGGAGGCCCGCGAGTACCGCCTGGCCTCGCCGCTGGTCCCGCCCCTGGACGCCCTGGTGGAGTATGCCGCGCCGTCGTTCGCCACCGGGCGCTCGGTGGCCGCGGCCGTGGAGGATCTCATGGCGCGGATCCACGTGGACTTCACCTACGATCCGGCGGCGACCACTGTGACCACGCCGCTGGACCGGGTTTTCCGCGAGCGCCGCGGGGTCTGCCAGGATTTCGCTCACCTGGCCGTCGGTTGCCTGCGCGCCATGGGGCTGCCCGCCCGCTACGTCTCCGGCTATCTCGAGACCCTGCCGCCGCCCGGGCAGGAAAAACTGCGCGGCGCCGATGCCTCCCATGCCTGGTTTGCGGTCTACGACCCCCTGTTGGGGTGGCTGGATTTCGACCCCACGAACAATGTGATCCCCATGGACAAACACATCACCACCGCCTGGGGCCGGGATTACGGGGATATTTCCCCCATCAAGGGTATTATCTTCGGCGGCGGCGGTGGTCAGAGCAACGAGGTCGCTGTGGACGTGGAACGACTGGACTAAGGAGAGGCGCTTGCAGACGGTTCATCAGTTTCCGTACCCGGTGCGAACCATCGAGAACCTGTGGATCCCCATGCCGGACGGCGCGCGGCTGGCCGCGCGGGCCTGGCTGCCCGAGGGGGCGGACACGGACCCGGTGCCGGCGATTGTCGAGTACATCCCCTATCGCAAGCGCGAGTTCACCCGCCTGCGTGACGACATCATGCACGCCTGGTTCGCCGGTCACGGCTACGCCAGCCTGCGCGTGGACCTGCGCGGCAGTGGCGAGTCCGACGGGGTCCTCGCCGACGAGTACCTGCCCCAGGAGCTCGACGACGGCGAGGCCGTGCTGTCCTGGATCGCCGGCCAGCCGTGGTGTAACGGCCGCACCGGCATGATCGGCATCTCCTGGGGCGGGTTCAACGGCCTGCAGCTCGCCGCCCGGCAGCCGCCGTCACTGGGCGCCATCATCACCGCCTGCTCCACGGACGACCGCTACACCGACGATATCCACTACATGGGCGGTTGCCTGCTGGCGGACAACCTGTCCTGGGCGTCCACCATGTACAGCCACACGGCGCTGCCGCCGGATCCGGCCATCGTTGGCGAGCGCTGGCGGGACATGTGGCAGCAGCGCATGCAGGGCAGCGGCTTCTGGCTGGAGCAGTGGCTCACGCACCAGCGCCGGGATTCCTACTGGCGCCACGGATCCATCAACGAGCATTACGACCGGGTGCAGATCCCGGTCATGGCCATCTCCGGCTGGGCGGACGGCTATTCCAACGCCGTATTCCGGTTGCTGGAGAACCTGAGCGGCCCGCGCATGGGACTCATTGGGCCCTGGGGGCACAAGTACCCGCACCAGGGTCAGCCCGGTCCCACCATGGACTTTCTCAGCGAAGCGGTGCGCTGGTGGGATCGCTGGCTCAAGGACCAGGCCTCGGGCATCGACGCCGAGCCCATGTTGCGGGCCTGGATGCAGGATACTGCACCCCCGGAGCCCAACCTGCGCACCCGGCCCGGGCGCTGGGTGGGCGAGAACGCCTGGCCGTCGGCGCGCATCCGGCGCGTGGGTCATCCGTTGCTGCGAGGCCGTGTCGGCGGGCCCGGCGCTGCCGAGGGCAGCGGTCACCTGGAGATCCAGTCGCCGCTGTCCGTGGGGCTTTACGCCGGGCGCTGGGCCTCGTTCTCGGCGACGCCGGATCTACCCCACGATCAGCGCGAGGAGGACGGTGGCTCGCTGGTGTTCGACAGTGAACCGCTGACCTCGCCGGTGGAGATCCTGGGTGCGCCGGTGGTCAACCTGCGTCTGGCGGCGGACCAGCCGGTGGCTATGGTGGTGGTGCGGTTGTCGGATGTGGCACCGACCCAGGAGGCCACCCGCGTCACCTACGGGCTGCTCAATCTCACGCACCGGGACAGCCACGGCGAGCCCGAGCCCCTGGGGCCGGGTCGGTTCTACGACGTGCGCGTGCAGCTCAACGACATTGCCCAGCGCTTCCCCACCGGTCACCGCCTGCGGGTGTCCGTGTCCACCTCATACTGGCCGCTGGCCTGGCCGGCGCCCCGGCCTGTGAAGCTCACCGTGGACACCGCCGCCAGCACGCTGGACCTGCCCGTGCGCGGGGGTGGCGAGGCGGATGACCGGCTCATCCGCGATCCCGGTTCCGCCCGTGGTGCCGCGCCCTCGGAGACGACGCTGCTGCAGCCGCGCGACTACGCCTGGACGGTGTTGCGCGACCTGGCCGGCGATCACACCACCCTGGAGATCAAGAAGGACGAGGGCGCCTTCCGCATCAATGCCCTGGAGCTCGACATGCGCATCCGGACCATGGAGTGGTACAGCCACAGCGGCAATGACTACGACTCCGTGCGTGGCGAAGTCCGCAGCGAGCGCGGCATGGTTCGTGGCGACTGGGCTGTGCATGTGTACACGCGCACTGTGCTGACCTCGGACGCGACCCATTTCCACCTGCGCGCGGAGATGGACGGCTACGAAAACGACCGGCGGGTGCACTCCCACAACATCGAGCGGTCCATACCGCGGGACGAGGTCTGAGATGGCGACAACCCCTTTCACCATCGGCGTGCTCACCGGGGATCCCGACCTGCCCTACAGCTACGGCGTTGATGGGCGTTTTGCCGACGAGGAGCTGGCGGCCGTGCATCATGCCGTCGAGGCCGTGGACAGCCTGGACGGCTATCGTGCCGTGCTCATGAGCGATCACGGCGCGATGCTGGATCAGTTGCGCAATACGCCGCCGGACCTGGCCCTGAACTTCTGCGATACCGGCTACCGCAATCGGCTTGCCAACGAGCGCAACGTGCCGGCGCTGCTGGAGCTGCTGGAGGTGCCGTATACCGGTGCGGATCCGGCCTGCATGGGCTTGTGCGCGGACAAGGCGCTGGTGCGGCTGCTGGCGGCGGGCCACGGGATTCCCGTGCCCAACGAGACCGTGGTGGATCTGGGCACCGAGCCCCTGGCCCTGCCCGAGCTCTACCCGGCCCTCATCAAGCCCAACGAGGGCTGCGGCAGTCAGGGGGTGAGCGCCGATTCGGTGGTCCACGACGCCACCGCCGCCGATGCCTGTCTCAGGCGCCTGGCCGCGGAGAGTCCGGCGCCGCACCCGCGCGCGCTGATCCAGGACTTTCTCACCGGTGCCGAGTACACCCTGGGCCTGGTGGGCAATCCGGAGACCGGGCTGACGGTGCTGCCCATCCTGGAGGTGGACTACAGCGGCCTGGATCCGGACCTGCCGCCGATTCTCTCCTACGGCTCCAAGGTGGATCCGGACTCGCCCTACTGGCAGGCGCTGACCTTCAAGCGCGCCGAGCTCGACACGGCCACCGAGGCGGCCATGGTCTCCCGCGCCACCTGGCTGTTCCAGCGCCTGGGTTTCCGCGACTACGCCCGCATTGACTTCCGCGCCGGCAGCGACGGCGTACCGCGCCTGCTGGACGCCAACTTCAACCCCACCTGGAGCCACGACGGCAAGCTGGCCATGATGGCCGGCTGGGCGGGTTACAGCTATCCGGAACTGCTGTCGATGATCATCACCGCCGCCCGGCAGCGCCACGGCCTCTGAAGCCACGTCCCGCCGCCGTATCGGGACGGCGGCGGGACTGGGGCACCCGGCGTCGAGCCCGGTTACAGGAAGCCGCGCGGGATGCGCTCGTCCCATTCCCGGTGACGGATGCGCTCGCCGCCCTCGAAGGCGTCCATGGAGGCCTGGACCCGGAAGTTCTCGCGGTCCCCGGAGACGGCTGTCCGGCATTCGATACGCAGGGACCAGTCACCGCGCCGGAACACGGTCTTTTGCTCCACCTCCGCGCGCGCGGACAACGGGTCGTGCTCGCCGATACGGAAGGTCCGCCGCAGGGTGTAGCCGATGGTGAGATCGATGTCCTCGATGCGCGCCAGCGCCGCGCCACCGAAGTCGCCGCCGTCGCCGAAGGCGGTGTAGACGGTCTCGTCGGTGGTGAGATCCACCTCCACCAGGCGCTGGTTCTGGGCCCACTCCAGCGGTGTCAGATCCGACACCGGGCCGCGTTCCGGCGGCGCGAACGGCGCCAGATTGGCGTCCGCGGAGTTGGCCGGGCGCACCGGCAGGTCCAGAGTGCTGGCCCCCGTGTAGACGGTGAGTTCCACCGGCTCCGGCGACGGCCACAGCATGGGCCAGTAGGTGGTGGATACGGCGACGCGCACGGTGTGCCCGGCCCGGAAAGCGTAGCCGATGTCGTTGAGCTGCACCGGCACCCGGTAGCGACTCCCCGGCTCCAGGGCCTCCGGCTGCTCGTGGCTGTTGCGGTGGGCCAGATTCAGCACCCCGTAGCTCACCCGGCTGGAACTGCCGTCCGGGGCGACGTCGTTGAGTCGCACGATGACCTGGGCCACCGGCTGGTCCACCGCGAGTTCCAGCGTGACCACCGGGGCGCCCAGAATCTCCACGGGCTCAGCGAGCGGATCGGAGTCAAACGCCAGTGACTTGCCGTCGTCGGCGCGTTGATCGAGCGGCGCGTCGCCGTGGGCGCCGAAGCCGTAAAAGTCACCACCGCGCAGCCCCGTGGTCTGGGGCGATTTGACGCGCACGGCATCCTCGGCGTCCGCTTCGGCGCCCAGCGAGAGGACGTTGAGAAACCACTGTCGGCGCTGGATGCGCGGGGACGGCCATTGCTCCTCGGCCACCCAGCGGCCCGGGCGCTCCGGGTGGGCCGGCGCCGGTGCCAGCCAGTCCTCCATCCAGACCCGCATCATGGGCTCGTCCATGATCCCCGTGTCGCTCCCCTTGAGCCAGTAGTCCCACCAGCGCACGGCCTCTTGGAAGAAGCCGATCTGCGGCCCCGGCTCGGCAGCGTGCGGGAAGGCGTGCGGCCAGGGGCCGATGAGCGCCTTGCGCGGTGTGTTCAGCCCCTCCATGAGGCGCGGGATGGCGTTGACGTAACCGTCCGCCCAGCCGCCCACGGCGTAGACGGCGCAGTCGATGGCGCTGAAGTCCTCGCACACGGAGCCGTGGCGCCAGTAGTCGTCGCGCGTTTGGTGGCGCATCCAGATGGCGGGGAACAGTCGGTTGTTGTCGATGCGCTGCAGCCACTGATCGCGCCAGCTCGCGCCCACCACGTCCGGGTCCGGGGGGCAGGCGTTCAGGGAGAAGAACGCCGAACCCCAGGCCAGGTTCTCGTTGAGCAGTGAGCCACCCTTGTAGTGCGCATCGTCGGCGTAGCGATCGTCCGTGGAGCACATGGTGATAATGGCCTTGAGCGCCGGGTGCTGCCGGGCCGCGACCTGGAGCGAGTTGAAGCCGCTCCAGGACAATCCGATCATGCCGACGTTGCCGTCGCACCACGGCTGGCGGGTGAGCCAGTCGATGGCGTCCACGGCGTCATCCTGCTCCTGGGCCAGGTATTCGTCCTGCAGCAGCCCCTCCGAGTCGCCCGTGCCGCGCACGTCCAGCCGCACGCCCACGTAGCCGTGACCGGCGAAGTAGTGGTGCAGCGGCTCGTCCCGCAGCCGGGTGAAGTCCCGCTTGCGGTAGGGCATGTATTCCAGCACCGCCGGCACCGGATGGCTCTCGGCGTCGTCGGGCAGCCATACGCGGGCGGCCAGATGGACGCCGTCGCGCATGGGGATCCAGACGTTTTCAATGACCCGGACGCCCTCCGGGAATGACTCGACAACCTTCAATACGGTCTCCTGCGGTGATTGCCTTCAGCTTGAGGGCGCGCCCTGGTCGAACAGCGCCAGGTCGCCCCGGTCCATTTCCAGTAGCCGTTCGGTAGTCTTTACCAGACTGCGGGCCGTGCGGTAGGTGGCCTCCAGGGACACCGACTCGTTGGGCGCGTGCGCCAGGCTGATATCGCCCGGCCCGTAGACCACCGTGGGCACACCGGCCAGACGCACCCAGCCCGACATGTCGCAGCCGTAGGGGGCGGCGGCGATGTTGGGCGTCTTGCGGAACTCCTCTTCGGCGGATTCCGCCAGGGCCGTGACCAGCGGGTGGCTCTCGCGCGTCTGGGCGGAGCCAAAGCCCGAGGCCAGGCGCGTGATCACCGGCGGGTTGTCGTTGAGCCACGGGTCGTCCTTGATGTGCTCCATGATGGCCTTGCGGAAGCGATCCTCGGCCTGGTCGATGGTCTCGTCCAGGCCCACGCCCACGCGCACCTGGGCCTCCAGGGAGTCCATGACGCTGGATGACCACAGCCCGCCCTTGATGGTGCCCACGTTGGTGGCGTAGGGCAGCGGGTGCAGCTTCATGAGCGGGTGTTCCTCGCGCTCGTTGAGCCGCTTTTCGTCCGCGCGCATGGCCTGGTAGATGGTGAAGAAATGATCCAGGGCGCTCTCGCCCTGGAGGCGCTTGCTGGCGTGGGCGGACTTGCCCGGCACCTGGATCTTCAGCGACATGGCGCCGGCATGGGCGATCACCAGCTCCGGTATGCCGTCGGCACCCGTGGTCGGCTCCGGGATGATGCAGGCATCCGCCTGCCAGCCGCCGCGAATGGCCGCCAGCGTGCCCAGGCCGCTGTCCTCCTCGGCCGGCACGGCCGCGAAAATGACCCTTCCGGGGAAGTTGCGGCCGCTCTCGGCGAAGGCCTCGAAGCAGGCCATGGCCGCGACCAGGCCGCTTTTCATGTCCGAGGCGCCACAGCCGTAAACGCGGTCACCGCGAGTGACCCCGGAGAACGGCTCGTCGCGCCAGCGCGAGTAGTCGCCCGGCGGCACCACGTCGACGTGGCCGGTGAGAAGGACCGTGGGGCCGGGTTGCTCGCCGCGCAGCACACCCACAGCCACCGGCGTCCAGGCGCGCTCGACCTCGTGGCCCGGGTAGCGCGGGTCCCGCTGCAATGCGGCGATGCCGTCGTTCCAGTAGTCGATCTCGGCGTCGAACTGCTGCATCCAGGTGGCGATGTGGGAGACGATGGCGTCCTCCTCGCCGGTGACCGAGGGAATGCGAATGAGCGAGACCAGCCGCTCGCGAATGCGGTCAATGTCCACGTAGGAACTGCGGCGTGCCATGCGTCAGGCCTCCACTGGCTGGTTGTTGTTTCCCTGGACGCACGATATCGCATTACCCGGCTGCTGACTCCCCCGAACCCCTGCCCCCGCCTGGTATCCTCCATGACGCTACCGCGCCTGCGGGTGATCCGGAGTTCTCATGTCCCAGCAATCAGCAGCCACCGACGCCGTCCTGGAAGCCGACAGCGTCCGTCTGCGGCCCACGGGTCCGGCGGACTGCGACTTCGTGGTGGCCGTCGAGCGACACCCCGACAACCGCAAGCACGTGGAGCACTGGAGCGCTGCCCAGCATCGCGCGTCACTGGAGCGCCCGGGTGCCGCGCACTGGATCGTGGAGGACGACGGCCATCCGGTGGGTTACGTGCTGCTGGAGGGCACCGACGATCCCAACGGCAGTATCCTCCTGCGCCGCATCGCAGTGATCGGCAAGGGCCGGGGCTACGGCCGCACGGCGCTGCTGCTGGCCGCCCGGTACTGCTTCAACGAGCTCCGCTGCCATCGCCTGTGGCTCAACGTCGCCGCGGAGAACACCCGTGCGGGCGCCCTGTACGAGAGCCTGGGCTTCGTCCAGGAGGGCGTTGCCCGCGAGAGCGTGCGCAAGGGCGACCAATTCGTGTCCATGCGCGTGCTCTCTCTGCTGGCAAGCGAATACCGTGCTTCCTTGGAGCCTGGTGGATCTGGCCGCTCGTAGCCGCCTTGCATTCCCTCGCCGTAGCCGATCAGCGCCTGATCGGACGGACGGCTAGCCGTCGCGATGCGCCCAACCGGTAATATGCCGCTCGAGCCGATCGAAGACCTGGTACATGGCCATGGCCATGACGCTGATGGTGATCAGGCCCGCGAACACGAGCGGCATGCGCATCTGCGAGCCCGCGGACATCATCAGGTAGCCGATGCCCTGGTTGGACGCGACGGTTTCCGAGACCACCGTGCCCACGAACGCCAGCGTGATAGCCACTTTCAGGGAGGCGAAAAAATAGGGCATGGAACGCGGCAGGCCCACCTTCCACAGGACATCGATCCGGCGCGCTCCCAGCACGCGCAGCACGTCCGCCATCTCCGGCTCCAGGGTCGCCAGACCCGTGGCCACATTGACCACGATGGGGAAGAAACAGATCAGGAAAGCCGTGATGATGGCGGGCACCGTGCCGATCCCGAACCAGACCACGAGCACCGGTACAAAGGCCACCTTGGGGATGGCATTGAACGCGATCAGAAGCGGGTAAAACGCCCGGTAGATCATGGGTGACGCACCGATGAGCACGCCCAGGCCCAGGCCAACCACCACCCCGATGGCAAAGCCGACCAGTGTCGTCCAGAAGGTCTGCCACGCGTGCCGGAGGATGGGTTGATTGTGCTCACCCAGAGCCGTGATCGTGTCGATGAAACCCGGGAAGACGTGTTGGGACACCCCCAGCGCGCGGATCGCGCCCTCCCAGATGAGTAACAGCATCACCGTGGCCAGCCACGGGGCCAGCTTGAGCTGAAGGGCGTGGCTCGGGCGTTTCATGCGGTTTTCCCCTGCCGCAGCGCGCCGATGCGGCTCCGCAGATCGTGGACCAGTTGCGTAAAGGCCGGGGTATAGGTCAGCTCCAGCTCCCTCGGCCGCTGGAACGGGATACGCCGGCTGTCGATGATGCGCCCGGGGCGTGCGCTCATGGTGTGGATGGTGTCCGCCAGGAAGGCGGCCTCGCGCAGATCGTGGGTCACAAGCACCACTGTGAACTGGCGCTGCTGCCATAAGCCCGCCAGGACCTCCCAGAGCTCTTCCCGTGTAAAGGCGTCCAGGGCCCCGAAGGGTTCGTCCAGCATGAGCAGCTGCGGGTCATGGATCAGTGCGCGGCAGATGGATGCGCGTTGTTGCATGCCACCGGAGAGCTGCCAGGGATAGTGGTCCGCATAGCCGGCCAGGCCCACCGTCTCCAGCAGCGCGAGTGCCTTGTCGCGATAGGCAAGGCGCTCGCGTCGCAGTCGCGAGCGGTGTGGCTGGACGATCTCCAGCGGCAGCATGACGTTATCCAGGGTGGTGCGCCACGGCAGGAGCGTCGCGTTCTGGAAGGCCATGCCGGCGACCTTGAGCGGCCCGTGAACGGGTGATCCAGCGACCTGAATGCTGCCCTCGGTCGGTGCCTGCAGCCCGGTGCAGAGCTTCATGAACGTGGATTTACCGCACCCACTCGGGCCGACGAAAGCGACGAACTCGCCCCGGTGGATGGCGAGGTCGATGCCTTCGACGGCATTGCCGCTGGCGTCGTACGCGAGGCTGACGTTGTCGAATGCCACGAAGGCATCTGCGGTGGGCGTGCCCGCCGCAACGGCGCCCGGTTCAGGCTGCTCGGCAAAAACCATGGCTCACTCCGGAAAGACCATGCGGGTGTCACGCTCGGGCAGGAACGCCGCGTTGAAGACCGTGTCGGCGTCAGGGACGTTGTCG
>JAWOFB010000362.1:0-2883 GCA_046482445.1 Ectothiorhodospiraceae bacterium
GCGCCGGTGAACGAGCCCTTGCGGTGGCCCAAGAGCTCCGATTCCAGCAGCGGCTCGGGGATGGCCGCGCAGTTGACGGCGATGAACGGGCCATCGCGCCGCGGGCTGGCGCGATGGACGGCGCGCGCCAGGAGTTCCTTGCCGGTGCCGCTGTCGCCGCGGATGAACACGCTGGCATCGGAGCCGGCGACCATGCGCGCGGTGCTCAGCACCTGCTTCATCACCGGGCTGCGGGTAATGATATCCCGGCACCAGTCCGCGTCATCCTCCGTGACAGCGGCGTTGCCGGTGCCCCCGGAGACAGCCAGTGCCGAGCGGATCTGCTCCAGCAGCTTCTGACTGTCGAACGGCTTGGTGACAAAACTGAACACGCCGTTGCGCGTGGCCTCCACGGCGTCCGGGATGGAGCCGTGGGCCGTGAGAATAATCACCGGCAGTGTGGGGTTGTCGCGGTGGATGGCCTGGAACAGCGCCAGGCCGTCCATACCGTCCATGCGCAGGTCGGTAATCACCACGTCGGGCTGGGCTGCGGCCATGGCGGAGAGGGCTTCCTCGCCACTGGCGACAGCGGTGACGCGGTACCCCGCGGATTGCAGCCGAATGGATAGCAGGCGCAGCAGGCCGGGGTCATCGTCGACCAGTAGGATGCCGGGTTCCGTGGTCATGGTTCGTCCTCTTGCTTGGCAGGCCGCCGGTGGCGGCCATGGCAGTCAGTCGCGTTCGATGATGCTGCGCTCGATGTCCTTGAGCGCGTCCAGCTGCTGTTGGAGTGACTGGTTGCGCGACCGCACGTCCTGCAGCCGGCCCTCCAGTTCGCGGTAACGGCGTCGGTCCTCGCGTTGCTGGTCGTGGTTCGCTAGCAACATCGATGCCAGTGTCCCGGCAACGGGGCGGTGTTCGACCTGCTGCCGACAGGCCTGGAGGCCGGCGCGATAGCGATCGGTCAGCTGGGAATCCGGCCACAGGTCCCGCGACACCAGGCCCAGGCGGACATGGTCCGCGGTGCAGTCACTGCTGTCGATGCGCTCGCGCAACCGTTTGCGCTCCGCCTCACGCTGGCTCGCGGGCATGTCGCTGACGCGCACCGCGTAGGCGATCAGCGGCTCCACGTCGGCTTCAGCGTCGTCGTCCGGCGACATTTCACAGTCCGCCCGGGCCTCGCACCAGCGCTCGTTCAGCGACTGGCAGCCGGCCAGCACCAGTGGTACCAGCAACAGGAGCAACGTAGCGACACGCGGCCGTGCGCGCAGCGGTGCGGCTTCGTTCATGATGCCGTACGCCCGTCCAGCGGCAGTGTGACGCGGATGCAGGCACCGCCGCCGGCGCTGTCGTCGATTTCGATGCGGCCGCCGTGGGCCTCGATGGACTCGCGCGCGATGGCCAGGCCCAGTCCGGACCCCTTGACCGTGCCCTCGGCACGGACCTGCCCCTGGAAGAAGGCGTCGAACACCGCCTCGCGCTCCGCGGCGGGAATGCCCGGCCCCTGGTCGCTCACCGACAGGACGACGGTATCGCGCGCACGCGCCAGTTCGACATGGATGATTCCACCGGTGGGTGAGAATTTCACCGCGTTGGCGAGCAGGTTATCGACCACCGTTCGCAGTTTCTCCGTGTCGGCGTCAACGTGCAGATCCTGCAGGTCGAGCTGCAACTCCAGATCCTTGGACAGTATGGCCGGCCTGTGGTTGCGCGCCACCTCCCGGACGACTTCGCCGAGCCGCGTGCGCTCGAGGGACAGGGTGGTCGCCGTGTCGCGGGCGGTGCTGAAGTTCAGCAGATCGTCGATGAGACGCTGGAGCTGGCCGGCATTGCCGGTGATGATGCCGGCAATGTCGCGCTGCTCCCGGTTGAGCTCGCCCACGGACGGGTCGGCGAGCAGGTCGCCGCCCTCGCGGATCGCCGTCAGCGGCGTCTTGAGCTCGTGCGAGACGTGGCGGAGGAAGCGGGTCTTTTGTTCCTCGAGTTCCAGCAGGCGCTGGCGCAGCCAGTCCAGCCGCTCGCCGATGTACTGCAGGTCACGCGGGCCGGACAGGGCGATGGGCTGCTGGAAGTCGCCGCCGCCCAGGCGGCGGATGGCGCGGTCCAGCTGGCGGATGGGGCCGGCAATCACCGCGGTGAAAAACGTCACCGACAATACGGTTAGCGGCGCCAGCGCTACGGCAAGCCAGAACAGCAGTTGCTGGGCCGTCCCCGCCGTGTTCTGCATGCGGTCGACTTCCCGGTCTACGATGCGATTGCTGCCGGCGAGGACCTGCCGGCTCAGGGCGTTGGCCTCGCGAAAGGCCTCCGCCAGCGCATCCTGATCGATGGTGCCCGGGTCGCCCTCGCTGATGCGCTGGTAAATGGCCTGTTCGCGTTCGGCAAGCGTCTCCACCTGCTGGCGGTGGTCGTCGTTCAGGGGCATCTGCTGAAGCGAGGCCACGGTCTCCCGGAACGCGGCGTGGCTGCTCGCGACATTCTCCAGCAGTGCGTCATCGCCGAGGACCACATATTGCCGGCCGCTGCGCTCCATGCTGGTCAGCGTATCGCCCAGTTCGCGGCTGGCGCTGATCGCTTGCGCCGCCTGGTAGACGGCGTTCTGGCTCTGATGGCCGAGGCGGTCCACATACAGCCCCACGAAACCGAGCGCCACAACCAGCGGCACGGTGACGAACCCGAACCCGTAGAGGATCAGCTTGAGCGTGGATTTGGGCCGGTAGACACTCATGCCATGGTTAGCACGATTAGCCTGGGTCGCTGTCGCCGTTGAACAGGTCCCCGGTGGCAGAGGCCTCGCTACCGGGCGGCGGCGCCAGCCCGAAGTGCCGGTAGGCGTGGGCGGGGGCGACACGCCCGCGGGGGGTGCGCATCATGTAGCCCTGCTGGATCAGGAACCGCTCCAGG
>JAWOFB010000384.1:0-2943 GCA_046482445.1 Ectothiorhodospiraceae bacterium
CTCAGTCTGCTCACCCTTCCGCTTTGGTTGTTCGTGCTCCAGGGCTGAAAGTGCCGTCACGGCAGCGGCGCCCTGGTGCGCGGCAACCGGTTGCGGGACACGGCGTGAACCCGTCCGTGGGGCCTCGCGTACAACGTCCGTGTTGTACACGGTCCCGCAACCGCCAGCCACGCCCCTACGCCGCTGCCGTGACGGCACGTTCAGCCCTGGAGGACGAACAACCAAAGCGGGAGGGTGATCAGACTGAGTACCGTGGACACGGTCACCGTCAGCGAGTAGAAGCGCGCGTCCAGCCCGTAACGGTCGCAAAAGATGATGCCGAAGACCATGGACGGCATGGCCGCCTCCAGGATGGTACCCAGCCGTGCGGTCGATTCGAGGTTGAGGAGTCCCGTCAGGCCGACGGCGGCGAACGGCAATACCACGAGCTGAGTGGCCAGCACCGGCAGGGCGTAGACTGCGGTCGAACGCTGGACCGCGGCGACGGTGAGGCTCATGCCGAGACTGAGCAGCATGAGTGGTACGACACCGGCGCTCAGCAGTTCGAGGATGCCCAGTAGCCATGCCGGGGGAGCCAAACCGCTCGTGTTCAGGACGACCGCGAGCACGGCGGCCAGCAACGGCGGTACCCGGAGCAGCCGGCGCCAGGCCGGCTCTTGCGCGCTGGCATGACCGTAGTGCTGGGCGATCAGCGCGCCGACCGTGAGCAGGATCGGCGTGCAGGCAAAGTAGTCGAATTGGATGGCGATGCTCCGGCCTTGTGCGCCGAGCACACTGTCGAGAACGGGCAACCCCATGTAGGTGGCGTTGGGGAACGCGGCGGCGAGGATCATTGCGCCCGTGATCGCCGCCGGCGCCTTGAGGTAGCGGGCCGCAAACCAGCCGAGGAACATGCCCAGGACGACGATGGCAGCGGCGGTCAGCGCGATGCGCAGCGACTCCAGGCCCAGTTCTCCGGCCCAGAGGACATCGAGGACCATCGCCGGCAGGAAGTAGTAGTAGACGACGCCGGTGAGGTAGCCGCGGGTCCGTTCGCCATCCATGCCGGCCGGCTGCCACCAGCGCCAGAACGCGCCGAGGCCGATCAGCGCGGCCATGCCGATCAGCACATCGGCCATCGGCTAGGTGCCGGTGCTGGCCGGTTCGGTGACCCCGTGACGGGACAGGGCCCACTCAACGTGCTCGCGAACCAGGGCGGATGGGTGCTCGCGCCGCCGCTGCAGAGCGGCGATTACGCGCTCGCTGGTCGGTGCGTTACCGAGCGCGACCGCGACGTTGCGCAGCCACAGTTCGTGGCCGATGCGCCGGATCGGCGATCCGGCCAAGCGGTCGTTGAACTGTTGCTCATCCCAGTCGAAGAGGGCGACCAGATCGGGGGCATCGAGGCCATTGCGCACACCGAAATCGGGCTCCTCCGTGGTCGTGGCGTAACGGTTCCAGGGACAGAAGACCTGGCAATCGTCGCAACCGTAGATCCGGTTGCCGTGCAACGGCCGTAACTCCTCAGGGATTGAGCCGGGATTCTCGATGGTTTGGTAGGAAATACAGCGTCGGGCATCGAGTTGATAGGGCGCGGTGATCGCCCCGGTTGGACAGACATTGATGCAGGCCCGACAGCTGCCGCAGACGTCGGTTTCTTCGGGTTCGTCAATGGGCAACGCCAGATCGGTGTAGATCTCGCCGAGGAAGAAGTAGGAGCCGGCAGAACGGTCGATCAAGCAGGTATGCTTGCCCTGCGAACCGAGGCCCGCCTTGGAGCCGATGGGCTTTTCCATCACCGGCGCGCTGTCGGTGAACACGCGAAAACCGAACGGGCCGATCTCGTCGCGGATCCGCTCGGCCAACTGTTGCAGGCGCCGCCGCAGCACCTTGTGATAGTCGCGACCGACGGCGTAGCGTGATACATAGCCTTGCTCGGGGCGGCGCAGCACCGCTCGCGCGGGCTCCGCGTCGTCGGGCCAGTAGTCCATTGCCGCCGAGATGATGCGAATGGTCCCGGGCACCAGTTCCGCCGGCCGTGTCCGCTTGCGGCCGTGGCGTTCCATCCACGCCATGGATCCGTGTCTGCCTTCTGCCAGCCACTCGTCCAGGCGCGCTTCCGTTACAGTCAGCTCGGTATCGCTGATGCCGACCTTGCGGAACCCGAGCTCCGTGCCCCACGTCTTGATGCGAGCGGCCAATCGGTCAGGATCGAAATGCTGGGACTGCTCGGTCATGGCTGCATGATACCAAGCGCGGGATAGTAGCGTGCGGACAGGGTCGGCGCTCGCCAGGGTCACTCAAGGCGTGTGGCAAGGGTGGAAAGGACACTCCGTGTCCGCTGCGGCAGGCAGCGACGACCGGGTCCGGGGTGGGAGGAGTGCAAGACCCGGAGGCCGGCCTCCCGTTCCTTTCCTGGAGCTGAGCGCCAGCATTGCAAGGCTGCCCGCTTGTACCGGCCAGGTGCCGTGTTACCGGTACGCCTTTAAGCTAGCAAAAGCGGGTAAGGCGGGACAAGAAGCGGGCCGTGGGATGCATCCCGGCGGTGAATGCAATCAGCGCGGCGCATGGGTCGCCGCAGTACCGCGCACCGTGTACGCTCGCCATCAGGAGTCTGTCCGAGCAATCGGTGCGGTCGCTGGTGCGTGGCACAGCAAGGCGATGGGGCGGTCGTGGAATGCGTGTCGTGGGGTCGACGTGGATTGACGCATTGCCGTGAGACGCCGTTGTGGCTGGCGCGCAGTTGGCCCCAGGGTTTCCTGGACGGGCTCCGAGGGAGGCCTGCATGCTGTCGCTGTTGAATCTGCTTGTGTTGGTGGCGATCGCGGTAATCGCCATCGCGAGCGCCGGTCACGCGCTATTGTACAAACGGGATTCAAGATCGGCTTTCGGCTGGATTGCCGTCTGCGCGATCTTCCCGCTGTTCGGTCCGGCCCTCTATTTCCTATTCGGCATCAATCGCGT
>JAWOFB010000007.1:0-7696 GCA_046482445.1 Ectothiorhodospiraceae bacterium
ATGTTGCGCCGGCTGCCGAAGCGCGTGTTGGAACGCAGCCGGTGGCGCAGGCGCTTGCCCAGCCAGGACAGCAGGCTGGGCCGCGCCGCCGGTTCCATGGCGGCTTCGTTGACGGTGAACAGGGTGAGCAGCGCGGTGAGATCCCGCGTTTCCCAGTCGCCATCGATGTAGCCTTCGGCAAAGCCGACATCACCCGCCACCGTCAGGCGCCACAGCAGCCTTGCTGGCCGGTGCAGGCGTAGCTCGGCATGCGGCGGCGCATTGTTGCCGAACCGCCGCGTGCGACCGTCGGGAAACGCCACATCCAGGGTTCCCTCGGTCAGCCGGCCGAGCACGCGTTCGTACAGTTGACCGGTGAGACCCGGCAGCCCGGCAGCTTCCTGGGCAATGGGATTGTGCCCCGCCATCAGGTGATGTCCTCCCGCGGTCTCGGCGGCTTGCGGTGGAAACGGCCACCGCGCAGCCAGATCTTGAACGCTTCCCAGTGGATCACCGCCATGACCGCCCGGCCCAGCAGTGGGAACCGGATGACAGCCCGGAGCAGCTGGCCGTCCGTGAGCGCACGGCGCTCGCCGTGCTGGACTGCGGCCAGCCGCGTCCGTCCCCCGTCACGATAGCCGATGGCGGTGACAAACGTCGCCCCCGGGGGCTGCAGCCGGAAGGCGTAGTTGCCGCTCACGGGAAAGAACGGCGACACGTGGAACACCTTGCCGGCCTGCGCCCGCACCGGCGTGGACAGTGGATCGCCGCCCTCGTGGAGCAGGTAGCCGTGCCATTCACCGAAGGTGTTGCGGACTTCGCAAAGCACCGCCCGCAACGAGCCGTCGGCATGGTAGCAGTACCACAGGCTCAAGGGGTTGAAGGTGTAGCCCAGCACGCGCGGCATGCACAACAGCCACACGCGCCCGCCGGAAAGCTCAATCCCGGCCCGCG
The DNA here is from genome assembly GCA_046482445.1 of Ectothiorhodospiraceae bacterium. Classification (GTDB taxonomy): domain Bacteria; phylum Pseudomonadota; class Gammaproteobacteria; order Nitrococcales; family Aquisalimonadaceae; genus Aquisalimonas. The sequence goes on from JAWOFB010000007.1 coordinate 934, forward strand.
CGAGGACGTCGTCGATCCAGGGCCGCAGCGGGCTGCCGTCCTTGGGGCCGTGGTCGCGGTCATGGAAACTCACCACGTTGAAGCGGTTCCGCGACAGCAGCCGCAGCCGGCGCGCCGTTGCGTCGATCCGGTCGATATCCAGCAGCAGGTTGAACACCCGGTAGGTGAAGCGATAGGCCACCGTGTCCAGGCGTCGATGCATCACCGTGGAGCGATACAGCGCCGCTGTCATTGCAGCTGGGCCTCGGCTGTAGCGCCGGCGGGGACGGGGGCTTCTGCGGGTTCCTCGGCGGTCAGCCACGGCGGCCGGATGCCGAAGGCCTCGGCCACCTGCACGGCCGAGCGCAGGCCGTCTTCGTGGAAACCGTTGCCCAGGTAGCTGCCGCAGAACCAGATCCCGTCGCGCCCCTGGACCCGGTGCAACTGCTCCTGGGCCTCGGTGGCGCCGGCATCGAACACCGGGTGCTGGAAGGTGGTCGTTTCGTGCACGCACGCCTCCCGCGGTGGTTGCGCGGGGTTCAGGGTAACGAACTGATCCCCGGTTCCGGTGAGCCCCTGGAGCCGGTTCATCCAGTAGGTGACCGACGGCGGCTGGTCGACGGCCCCGGCCTGGTAGTTCCAGCTCGCCCAGACACGGCGCAGGCGCGGCATGTGCAGCGGGTCCGTGTGCAGCCAGGCGGTGTTGCGCTGGTACTGGAACGCCCCCAGGAGCTGCTCCTGCTCGGCATCCGGTGCGGCCAGCAGATTCCGGGCCGTATCCGCGTGGGTGGCCACCACGGCGTGATCGAAGGTGCCCGCCGGGCCGGTGTCGGTGTACACGGACACCCCGTTTGCGCCCCGCTCGATGCGCCGCACCGGCTCCTGGAGCCGGTAGCCGTCGCTGATCCCGCAGGCCAGCCGGCGCACGTACTCCCGGCCACCACCGGCCACGGTGCGCCACTGTGGCCGGTTGGCCAGGTCCAGCAGGCCGTGGTTGTCGAAAAACCGCAGGAAGCGGGTGGCCGGGAAGCGCAGCATGGCCTCCGGCGGGCAGGACCAGATGGCTGCCGCCATGGGTAACAGGTAATGCTCCCGCAACTCCCTCGAGGCGCGCATGTTCGACAGGAAATCTGCCAGGCTCATGGCCGCGGGCGCGGGTTGGGCCAGAAAGGCCTTGCCGCGGCGGTTGAAGCGCATGATGTCGGCGACCATGCGCAGGAAACGCGGACGCAGTAGATTGCGGCGCTGGGCGAACAGGGTGTTGAGGCTGTCGCCGGCCCACTCCAGTTCGCCGTCCGCCGAGCGGAAGGCAAAGGACATGTCGCTGGCCCGCGAGGCCACCCCCAGGTGATCCAGCAGGCCCGTGAGCAGGGGGTAATTGCGCTGGTTGTAGACAATGAACCCCGTGTCCACGGCCACGGGACCGTGGGCGCCTGGCACCTCGCGCGTGCGCGTGTGACCGCCCAGGTAATTGTTGCCCTCGAACAGGGTGACGTGGTGCTGCCGGCTGAGCAGCCAGGCGGCCGCCAGGCCGCTGATTCCCGCGCCAATAACGGCGATGCGTGTCCGGCTCATGCGTTCGCGATCCAATGTTTGTATCGGTATTGTATCGGGTTTTGGGCGCTCTGCCAGCCCGTCGGTGACCGGGTGCTGGGAGCACGCCGGGCGCTATCGTATCCTGTCGGGACAGACTACGCGCTGCCGGAATGGGTTGCCCGGTCACTGACACACTGCGGAGGACCGAGTGAAATCGCGACAGGACACGCGCAAGCGCATCCTGGATGCGGCTGCGGAACTGCTCCAGCACAACGGCTTTAGTGGCTTCAGCTATCAGCACATCGCCCGGCGCCTGGGTGTGAAGAATGCCACGATCCACTACCACTTCCCGTCCAAGACGGACCTGGGGGTTGCGGTCATCCGGCGCTACCGGAGCAATTTCGCCTGGTGGGCGGAGCAGCTGGACCGCCGGCAATCCGGGCCGGCTGCGCGGCTGGAAGCCTTTTTTGATCTGGAAACGCGCTACCTGCGCGAGGGCAAGGTCTGCCCCCTGGGCGTCGTCGGTGTCGAGTATGCCGCGATACCGGATCCCATGCGCCGGGAAACGGAAGCGTTCGTGGGCGAACTCCTGGCCTGGATGGGCCGGACCCTGCGGGCGGGCGCGGAAAAGGGGGAGTTGGTCTTCCGGGAAGCGCCGGACAACCGCGCACTGAACCTCATGGCCGCTCTGCAGGGCGGGCTGCAACTCGCCCGGGTTGGCGGCGAGCGGGCCTTCGGCCAGATCCTGGACGGCCTGCGCGCCGACGTCGGTCTTGATCCCCAGGGCGCACGGCCTGGTATCGGCACGGCTGTCTGAGACACGGGGCCCGGGGTGGCGACCATGGCACCGTTTGATCGCAAGCAGTGGCGTGAGCATGTCGATGCCTGGGCCGGGCGCGCGGGCGGCACCCTGGCGGGGGCCGCTCTGTTCGGGCCGGTGGGTGCCGTGGGCGGCGTTCTCACGGGCTACGCCGGCGATCTCGCGCGGCGGCGCTGGGCAGTCTCCGGGCACCGCTGGCGCGCCGTCATCCCGGATGATCGCCACCGCCGTTTCATGGCCGCGACCTGCGCCGTCATGGGTTGCGTGGCCAAGGCGGACGGGCGGGTGAGCGAGGCGGAGATCGCCCGCGCGCGCGGTGTCTTCGATGTCCTGGGAGTCGAAGCGGACCAGCGGCCCGAGGCCGTGGCCCTGTTCAACCGGGGCAAGCGCCCGGACTTCCCGCTGGCCTGGGTGTTGCGGCGCTTGCGGCGGGCGTACCGCGCGGATGACGCATCGCTCGAGGCGTTTCTGTCCTACCAGCTTGCCATCGCCTACGCCGATGGTGCCCCCCAGGGCGAACAGTATCGGGTTCTGCGCCGCATCGCCCTGCGCCTGGGCTTTACCGACAGCGAGTTACGCGAGCATGCGCGGGGGCCCGCGGCGCGGGGCGCGTTTCGGGAGCCGCCGCGCAGCCCCTACCGCGTGCTGGGCGTGGCCGAGCATGCCACGCAGGAGGAGGTGCGCACGGCCTATCGGCGGCTGGTCAGCCGCCACCACCCGGATCGCCTCCAGGCCCGCGGCTGCAGCGACGCCGAGATCCGGGCCGGCGCCAGCCGCACGCACGCCGCCCGCCGGGCTTACGACCAGATCCGGCGGCGGCGCCCGTAGCACGCCCTAGCCGAGTAACCCGTAGCGCCCGCCGCTGGCCACGGCAACGACGATCAGGCCGAGGATCAGGTTGATGCCGACCAGGCGCCGGACGTTCGCCAGGGCCTCGCCGCCGCGCTGCCAGTCCTGGGTATCCACCGCGGCCCGCAGCTGCCGGAAGGGCAGGAAGAACACCGCCAGGTACAGCACCACCATGATCAGCCCCAGGCCGTGCATGACGTGGACGTGCGTGGGCCAGCTGTCCATGCCGTTGAACACGGCAAAGCCCAGCCAGTAGCCCGTTAGCGGCACGATAATCACCGCCTTCCAGACCCAGACGAAGAACTTGGCCAGGACCCGGCGCCAGAGCATGAGGCGCTCCGGTGACTCCAGGACATTGGCCGCCGCCGGGCGCAGGATCATGTAGGCGAAGAACATGCCGCCGACCCAGATGACGGCGAAGAGGACGTGCAGGAGGCTGGCGATACTGTTCACGCGGGGACTCCCTGATCGCTGGCTTGGTGACTCGGGCACGATTGTAACAGGGCGGCGGGGCCGTATCGCCCGGTGGTCCGGCGCGCCGCCATCGGGTACAGTTGCCGCGTCACAGACGGAGGCAGCAGCATGACCGGCGATCGCATTGCACCCTCCATCCTGGCCGCCGATTTCGCGCGCCTGGGCACGGAGGTGGAGTCCGTCCTCGCGGCCGGCGCGGACATGGTCCATGTGGATGTCATGGACAACCATTACGTGCCCAATCTGACCATGGGTCCCATGGTCTGCCGCGCCCTGCGCGACTACGGCATTACCGCCGAACTGGACGTCCACCTGATGATCAAGCCGGTGGACCGGATCATCCCGGATTTTGCCGCCGCCGGTGCCGACTGGATCACCTTCCACCCGGAGGCCAGCGAGCACATCCACCGCAGCCTGCAACTGGTGCGCGATCAGGGCTGCCGCACCGGCCTGGTGTTCAACCCGGCGACGCCGCTCCACCACCTGGATCACGTTATGGACATGGTGGACATGGTGCTGCTCATGTCGGTGAACCCGGGCTTCGGGGGCCAGGCCTTCATCCCGGCCACGCTGGACAAGCTGCGTGATGCCCGCGCACGCATCGATGCCAGCGGCCGGGCGATCCGCCTGGAGGTGGACGGCGGTATCAAGGCGGGCAACATCCGGGAAGTGGCCGAGGCCGGGGCGGATACCTTTGTCACCGGCTCGGCGCTGTTCGGCCAGCAAGACTATGCCGCCGCCATCGCCGCCATGCGCAGCGAGCTGGCCGAGGCCCGCCGCGCATGAGCGGCCAGGTGCGGGCACTGCTGTTCGACCTGGACGGCACGCTGGTGGACAGCGCGCCGGACATGGCCGTGGCCGTGGACCGGATGCTAGCGGATCGCGGCCACCCGCCGGCCGGCGAGGCCTACGTCCGCGACTGGGTGGGCAACGGCGGCCGCCTCCTGGTGATGCGCGCACTCACCGGTGATCCCGAGGGCGCGCCGCCGGAAGCCGAGACCCAGGCGGCGCTGGCCGCGTTTCTCGCCTATTACGGTGAGCGGCTGTGCGTACACAGCCGGCTGTACCCGGGGGTTCGCGAGGCGCTGGACCGGCTGCGGACCGACGGGTATCGTCTGGCCTGCGTGACCAACAAGCCCGAGGCCCTGTCGCGCCGCCTGCTGGACGATCTGGGCCTGGGCGAGCATTTTCCGGTGGTGGTCGGGGGCGATACCCTGGCCACGCGCAAGCCGGACGCGGCGCCCCTGGCCCACGCCATGGCCGCGCTCGGGGTCAGCCCGGCGGAGACGCTCATGGTGGGCGACTCCAGGGCCGACGTCGAGGCCGGGCGCAATGCCGGCACCGGGGTCATTGGCGTGCCCTACGGCTACAGCCAGGGTGTCAGCATCGAGGACCTGGGACCGGACGCGGTGGTCACCAATCTGCTGGAATTGCACGCGCTCGTCCGTGAGCAGGCGCGGGAGACAGGATAGTGACAATGGCATCGTCGGGGCACTTGGTCAGTTCATGCAGCGCGCGATGGCGGTGGTGACGCGCCACCATCCGAGCCGCTTGTGTGCCCGCTGATCAGCCGACGGTGAAACACCATGAACCAAGAACAATTCCGCCAGCTTGCCGAGCAAGGCTATAACCGCATTCCGGTGATCCGGGAGGTCCTCGCCGACCTGGATACCCCGCTGAGCACCTACCTGAAACTCGCCGACGGCCCGTACTCCTTCCTGCTGGAGTCCGTCCAGGGGGGCGAGAAGTGGGGTCGCTACTCCATTATCGGGTTGCCGTGCCGTACCGTCCTGCGCGTGCGCCAGGGTCACATCACCGTGGAGACCGACGGCACGGTGGTGGAAGAGGCCGAGCCGGCCGATCCGCTCGCCTGGCTGGAGGCCTTCCACGCGCGCCACGCGGTGCCGGCACCGCCGGGCTACCCGCACCTGCCGCGCTTCACCGGCGGGCTGGTGGGGTATTTCGGCTACGACACCATCCGCTATATCGAGCCGCGGCTGGGCCACTGCCCGAACCCGGACACCCTGGACGTGCCCGACATCATGCTCATGGTGGCCGACGAGGTGCTGGTGTTCGACAACCTGGCGGGCCGGCTGTACCTGGTGGTCCACGCCGACGCCAGCCGGGCGCGGGCCTACGAGGAGGCCGAGGCGCGCCTGGAGACGCTGGTGCGCACCCTGCGCCTGACGCCCACCGAGTACCACTCGCAGCGGCCGCGGCGTACCGTCAGCGAGGCGGCGTTTCGCTCGGAAATCTCCCGGGAGGGCTTCGAGGCGGCGGTGGAGCGCATCAAGCGCTACATCCTCGACGGCGACGCCATGCAGGTGGTGCCGTCCCAGCGCATGAGCGCCGACTACCGCGCGGCGCCGCTGGACCTCTACCGGGCCCTGCGCTGCACGAATCCATCGCCCTACATGTTCTACCTGAACCTGGGGGATATGCACGTGGCCGGCTCGTCGCCGGAGATCCTGGTGCGTGTCGAGGACGGCGACGTCACGGTCCGGCCCCTGGCCGGCACCCGCAAGCGCGGCGCCAGCGAGGCCGAGGACCGCGCCCTGGAAGAAGAGCTGCTGGCGGATCCCAAGGAGCGTGCCGAGCACCTCATGCTCATCGACCTGGGCCGCAACGACGTGGGCCGCATCGCCGAGACCGGTTCGGTGGCGGTCACCGACCAAATGGCCATCGAGCGCTACTCCCACGTCATGCACATTGTCTCCAACGTCACCGGGCGGCTGCGGCCGGGTCTCAGTCCCATGGACGTGCTGCGCGCCACCTTCCCGGCGGGGACGCTGAGCGGTGCGCCCAAGATCCGGGCCATGGAGATCATCGACGAGGTCGAGCCCTCGCGTCGCGGTGTCTACTCCGGGGCGGTGGGCTACTGGTCCTGGTCGGGTAATATGGACACCGCCATCGCCATCCGCACCGCGCTCATCAAGAACGACCGCGTCCACGTCCAGGCCGGTGCCGGGGTGGTGTCGGACTCGGTGCCCAGCGCCGAGTGGGAGGAGACCCTGAACAAGGGCCGCGCGCTGATCCGTGCCGTGGCCATGGCCGAACAGGGACTGGACGAGTGAGGGGCAAGCCATGCTGCTGATGATCGACAAC
>JAWOFB010000095.1:0-2614 GCA_046482445.1 Ectothiorhodospiraceae bacterium
GGGCCGGCGGCCAGCACCATGCCCTCCGAGACCCCGAAGCGCATCCGCCGCGGCTCCAGATTGGCCACCATGACGGTCAGGCGCCCGCGCAACTGCTCCGGTGTGTAGGCCGAACGCAGGCCGGCAAACACCGTCCGGGTCTCGCCGCCGAGATCCAGTGTCAGTTGCAGCAGCTTGTCGGCCCCTTCCACGTGGCTGGCCTCGGTGATGCGGGCGACCCGCAGATCCAGGCGGCCGAAGGTGTCGATGTCCGTGGTCTCGGCGATGGGTTCGCCCTGGCTGGCCGGCTCCGGGGTCTGGTCGGTTTTCGGCGCCAGTGTCTCGCGGGACTCCGCGATGACCGCGTCCACCTGGCTGCGCTCCACGCGCTTGGCGAGGGGCTGGAAGCGGTTAATGGTGTGGTCCAGCAGCGGCGTCTGCACGGAATCCCAGCGCTGGTCGCCGACGTTCAGAAACGCCTCGGCGTCGGCCGCCATCTGCGGCAGCACCGGCTTGAGGTAGACCATCAGCACGCGGAACAGGTTCAGGGTCTGGGTGCATACCGCCTGGACCCGGGGCAGGGTGGCCTCGTCACGGGCGAGGACCCAGGGCTGTTCCTCGTCGAAATATTGATTGGCCTGGTCCGCCAGTGCCATGACCTCCCGGACCACGCGCGAGAACTCCCGGTCTTCATACGCCTGGGCGATGATCTCGCCGCGCGCAACGAACTCGCGGTAGAGCTCCGGTGCCGCAAGCTCGCCGGCAAGCCGGCCCTGGAAGCGCTTGGTGATGAAGCCGCTGCTGCGGCTGGCGATGTTCACCAGCTTGCCCACCAGATCCGCGTTCACGCGCTGGGTGAAATCGTCCAGATTCAGGTCCAGGTCGTGGACATTGCTGCTGAGCTTGGCCGCCATGTAATAGCGCAGGTACTCCGGGTTGAGATGGTTCCGGTAGGTCTGCGCCATGATGAACGTGCCGCGCGACTTGGACATCTTCGCCCCGTCCACGGTCATGAAGCCGTGGGCGAAGATCTGTGTGGGCGTGCGAAACCCGGCGCCGTGGAGCATGGCCGGCCAGAACAGGGCGTGGAAGTAGACAATGTCCTTGCCGATGAAGTGGTACAGTTCCGTGTCGGAGTCCGCCCGCCACCAGGCGTCGAAGTCCTCGCCGTGGCGCTGGCACCAGTTGCGGAAACTGGCCATGTAGCCAATGGGCGCATCCAGCCAGACGTAGAAGTACTTGTCCTCGGTTCCCGGGATGCGGAAGCCGAAATAGGGCGCGTCCCGGGAGATGTCCCACTCCCGCAGGCCCTCCTGGAACCATTCCTCGAGCTTGTTGGCGACCTCGGGCTGCACGTGGCCGCCGTGGGCCCATTCGCGCAGCATGTCGCCGAAATCCTGCACCCGGAAGAAGTAGTGCAGGGATTCGCGCTCCTCCGGCGTGGCCCCGGAGAGGACGGACACCGGGTCCACCAGGTCCGTGGGGGTGTACGTCGCCCCGCAGGCCTCGCACGAGTCCCCGTACTGCTCGGCGGCACCACACCGGGGACACGTACCCTTGATGTAGCGATCCGGCAGGAACATGCCCTGCTCCGGGTCGTAGGCCTGCTGGATGACCCGGCTGTCGATGTGCCCCGCCTCGCGGTTGCGCTCGTAGATCTCTTCCGAGAGCTCGCGGTTCTCCGTGGAGTGCGTGGTGTAGTAGTTGTCGAAGCCGATGCCGAACGCGGCGAAATCCTCCTGGTGCTCGCGTCCGATGCGCTCGATGAGCGCCTCCGGGGTGATGCCGAGCTCGCTCGCCTTGAGCATGATCGGCGTGCCGTGGGCGTCGTCCGCGCAGACGTAGATGCAGCGGTGACCGCGCAGCTTCTGGAAGCGCACCCAGATATCCGTCTGGATGTACTCCACCAGGTGGCCCAGGTGGATGGGCCCGTTGGCGTAGGGCAGCGCGCTGGTCACCAGGATCTTGCGTTCCATGAAACCTCGTTGGTCGTGAGCACAAAGGCGGCCCGTACCGGCCGCCGCAGGCCCCGATTATGCCAGATGCGAGCCGGGCCGCGCGTGGGTCCCCGCGTGCTCGCCGCCCGGCGGCGGCGTACAATGCCGCGGCCGCACACCGGAGTCAGCCATGTCCCCTGAAGCCGCAACCGCATTCATCGCCACCTGTCCGGGCGGGCTGGAGGGCCTCCTGGGCACGGAGCTGGAGGGCCTGGGAGCGACGGATGTCGCGCGCCAGTCCGGAGGCGTCGGCTTTAGTGGGCCCTTGGCCACCGCCTATCGTGTGTGTCTGTGGTCGCGTCTCGCCAACCGTGTCCTCATGCCCGTGGCCCATTTCCCGGCCGGCGATGCCGATGCCCTGTACCGCGGTGCCCGGGCTGTTGACTGGGGCTCATTGCTGGTGCCGGACGGTACCGTGGCGGTGAGCTTCGGCGGCGCCCGCCCGGCCATCGGCCACAGCCATTACGCCAGCCAGCGCATCAAGGACGCCCTGGTGGACCGTCTGCGCGCGGAAACCGGTCGGCGCCCCGACGTGGACCCGCGGGACGCGGACGCGCGGATCCACGCTTACCAGGCCGGGGAACAAGTCACCCTGTCCCTGGACCTGGCCGGCCAGAGCTTGCATCGCCGCGGCTATC
>JAWOFB010000215.1:0-3030 GCA_046482445.1 Ectothiorhodospiraceae bacterium
AAACGGCGGAAATGTTTCAGGCCCTGATTATGTTCGTGGTGAGCCTGGGCATGATCCCGCTTTTGGAGCAACACCTGGGGCTCCCCTACGACGTGGCCCTCGCCTACGTGGTGGTCTGCGGTATCGGCTTTATGCTGCCGTCCATGTTGGGCGTACCGTTCGTCCCCGGCTGGATCACTCCGGCGATACCGGTGGTTGTATTGTTCCTCGGTGACTTCGAACCCGGAACCGAGGCCATCCAGGCGCTCTTCGCGCTGCAGTTTCTGGTGTTCCTGATCTTCGTGATCCTGGGTGTGACTCGACTGGGGAGCACCCTGGTGAGCATCATCCCGAGGTCCATGAAGGGCGGCATCATCATCGGTGCTGGTCTAGCCGCAATCATCGGTGAAATCGAGGAAGGCGGTCGCCTCGCAGAGACGCCGATCTCGCTGGTCATTGGCGGCCTGATCTGCGCGTACCTGATGTTCAGCATCTCGTTCAAGCAGCTGGTGAACAAGTCCGATCTGGCGCGCAAGGTCGCCAACTACGGCATAGTGCCGGGCATGGTGGCGTCGATCATCGTCGGCTTTGTGGTCATGGAATATCCATTCCCTGACGTGGAATTCGGCATCACTCAGCCGGCGTTTACGGAGATGTGGAACTATCTGCCCTTCATGGTCGGCTTTCCGGATCCGGAAATCTTCATGCTGGCGGTACCCACGGCGCTGATTGCGTACGTCATCGCCTTTGGCGATATCATTGTCGGCAAGTCCCTGCTTGACCGCGCGGATCACCTGCGTGAAGACGAGCAAGTCGAGGTCGACATCGACCGCGTGCACCTGGTCACCGCCATTCGCAACGCCCTGCATGCGTTCTTCGCGCCCTATCCGGGACTGGCCGGCCCGATATGGACCGCGGCCACCGCCACCGTGGCCGAACGCTACAAGTACGGGCCCAAAGCCATGGAGTCCATTTACGGTGGTTCGGGCACGTTCTGGATTACCGGCTTCATCGCCCTTTTCATTTTGCCGCTGGTGTCCTTCTTCCAGCCAGTCCTTCCCATTGCCCTGTCGCTGACGCTGCTGCTCACCGGCTACATCTGCATCATGGTGGGAGTGGAACAGCTCGAGACGCCGATCGAACGCGGCGTCGGCGGCACCATGGCTGTGGTGCTGGCGGTCTACGGTGCGGGCTGGGGCCTTGCCGCCGGGGCGCTCCTGTACATCGTTGTGGAGAAGGCCAATCTCTTGGGTCGCGAGCCGCTGGATGAACACGGCCGTCGTCCCGCGCAGAGGCCCGAAAGCGAACAATGAAATCAATTGGGGCGTCGTACCCGCGGCGCCCCATATCCAGCGGAGGTGGTTCATGAGTCAACAAGGTTTCTACAAGACCATCCTGTTGCCGGTTGATGGATCGGAGATGGCCCAGCGCGCCATGAACGCCGCGCGGGAAATGGCCAGCAGTAGTGGCGCCGACGTGGTTGTTCTCTGCGTCGCAGTGGATCGGGACGTAATGCCCTCGGAACTGATGGCGGCGAGCCATATCAATAAGAAGGACGTCCAGGATGATCGCCAGCAGCAAGCGGCCAGTGTCGCGCAGAATGCCGCCAAGAGCCTGCAGGATGCCGGCATCACGGTAACGTCCGAAGTCGCCGTCGGTGACCCGGCCCAGTGCATCATCGAGCGCTCCCGCGAGCTGAATGCCCCGCTGGTGTTGATCGGCCGCCGCGGGTTGACCGGTTTCCGTGAACTGATCATGGGCAGTGTCAGCAACAAGGTGGTGCATTACGCGGACTGCCCGGTCCTCGTCATCAACTGACGTTGGCGGAGATCCAGGCCGCTACTGAAGACCCCTGTGGCGGCTACCCGTTCGGGTTGGTGGGTGTTGGGGGCAGCAGCGGGGCGACGGCCGCGAGAGCTCGCCGCGCTCACTGCAGTCCCAGTCGTTCGGCGAGCGCCGCACGGTGTGCCTCGACCTCGGCATCGGTGTATCGGTGGTCCGTCGCGAGCTGTCCCCAGACCACGCCCGGCCAGCACGGGTCGTCTTTGTGGCGGGCGATGACGTGGACGTGCAGCTGCGGCACCTGGTTGCCGATGGTGGCGATGTTGAGTCGGTCGGGCTGGTGGCTCGCGCGCACGAATTCGCCAAGGCGCTGGACCTCGGCGTTGAGCCGCTCGCGCTCGGCGGCCGCCAGGTCGATGGTCTCAACGGCGCTGACGGCTGGCACCAGCAGGTACCAGGGCACGCCGGCGTCCCGGTGCAGCAGGACGAGGCTGAGGTCGAGCCGGCCCAGGAGGTGGGTGTCGGCGGCCAGCCGTGGATGCAGTTCGAAGCCCTTCATCATCGAAGTCACGATACGGCAAAGGGCCGTCACGCGGAACACGATTGGCGACAACCGCGGTATCGCGCAAATCGCGACGCGCCGATTTTCGATGAGTTCTGGGTCCAGTAGCGAGTGGAAGAGCTATGATCGAAAATTCCCGCGCATCATCGCGGCAGCGGCTCGGTTCCCCGGCTCAGAATTTCCAGGTACCTGGCGTACGCATAGCGGCGGTTGCGCTGTTTGCCGGTGATCTCGGCGACGATGCCCAACTGTTCCAGGTGCGCGATCGCCTTGGTTACGGTGGGGACGGTCAGGCCGAGCTGCCGCGCTGCATCCGGAATGGCGAGAACAGGGTTTTGTTGCAGCCGTTGATGCACTCGCAGTGCAGAGGCGGCGGGTCGCCCGATCTGCTCGATCCGTGCGCGGTCCTGCTCGAACAGGGTCAGCAGTTCCCGCGCCGTCTCGGTCGCCTGCCGTGAGGTTTCCATGACGCCCTCGAGGAAGAATTCCAGCCACTCTTCCCAGGTGCCCTGCGTGCGGACCGCCTGCAGGTGGTCGTAATAGAGGCTGCGGTGCGTCTTGAAGAACAGGCTCAGGTAGAGCATAGGTTCCCGGAGCACACCGGCCGTACACAGGAGCAGCGTGATGAGCAGTCGGCCAAGGCGGCCGTTGCCGTCGAGGAACGGGTGGATCGTTTCGAACTGAAAATGGACAAACCCGGCCTTGAT
>JAWOFB010000227.1:0-2615 GCA_046482445.1 Ectothiorhodospiraceae bacterium
GCCGCCCGGCGGTAATCGCCTGCTCCTGGCGCTGCAGCCAGCCACTCGTCTGGTAAAAGCGCCCGTCCCGCTGCTCCAGCCGGTAGCCAGCGAACCGTGTCCACGTGATCGCCACGGCCGTGAGCAGCAGGGCGGCGAAGAGCGTAAGCGCAACCCCGGCCCCGAACAACCAGGGTGCGTTGCGCAGCGGCTGTAACCAGGCGCCAACGGCGGCCTGATCCCACAGCGGGCGCAGGCCGCGCTCCAGCGACCCCAGAACCGGCAACAGCCCGGCAGCGGCGACATAGACACCATTGCCGGTGAGCCCGTGCAGGATGAGTGCGCCATGACCGGCGCGGAACAAAAGCGTGGGACGCACATCAAATGCCGGCGCGCTCTCGCCGGCCGCAGCGCTCCCCAGGCTGTCGCGCAATCTCTCGGCTACGGACCGCCTGACGGCCGGCAGCTCCACTTCCGCGCTGGCACCGCCTGCCGTGTCGATGCGCACGCGCACCAGGCCCAGGGGACGCATGCTCGCCGGTTGTTCCACGGCCACATGCTGCACGCGGTCGGCGCTGAGCTCGATCCGCGTCCGCTCGAGGAGGCCCTTGTCCACTTCCAGAACGCCATCGATCAGGCGAAACCGAAACCGTAACCAGTACCAGATGCTCAGTGTCAGCGCGGCGCTGAGGAGCACCGCCAGTGCGGCCGCCAGTTCCACCGGGCCGACCCGCTCCAGAAACGCCGCGCCGGCCCCGGCCCCCAGCAGTAAGGGGAGATTCTCGCGCACGAAGCGCAGCAGGCCCCGCCCGCACAGGTCCACCACGGCCCAGGGAGCGAGTCGTTGCCAGTCACGGTCAGGCGCCACGACTCACGACTCTCCGGCTCCGGCGGCGTGCTCCCCGTTCGTGGTGTCCGCATGGATTCGCGTCAGCAGGTGATCGCGCACCCGTGCTGCGGTGGCCGGATCCAGGCCGGCAATCACCAGGTCCGCACTCGCGCCACCGGCGGTATAACAGACCACGCGCGCCAGCCCGAGCAACCGCTCCAACGGGCCCGTCACCACTTCCACGTGCTGGATGCGCCGCACCGGGATAATGGTCTCCCGTCGCACGAACAGCCCGGCACGGTGGATCAGGTCTCCCGCACGCAGGGCGAACCCGCGCCGGTTGGCTTCACGTCCGGCGAACAACGCCAGGACGACGCCCAGCGTGACCAGACCGCCGACAACCGCAGCGTGGAGCGGGCCTGACCACTGGCCGGTGAGGCGCAGCCCGGCGGTCACGGCGGCGACCGGCAGCCAGAACAGCAGCACTGCGGCAAAGCGGTAGGCCGCGAAACGCGCCGAAACCGGCGTTAACGGCGCATCCTGATACGGGGGCAAAGGGATTCCGGCGGGTTCCTGGCGGCCGGGGCCCGGCATCACGAGCGCTTTCCAGTGAGAACCACCAGGGTCCCGGCAAGGATGTCGTGCAGAGCCCGCTTGCGGGGATGAAAGGCCGCCATCAAGAAACCCATGAGCAACAACGCCGAGGACAGGAGCGTTGCGAGATAGCGAATGGTTGCCTGGATAAAGCTGATCCGTTGCCCTTCGCGGTTGGTCACGCGCATCCCCAGCAGCATCTTGCCGGGCGTTGCCTGCCAGGGCGAGCTGTGGAGGCCCGCCCAGTACAGCCACGCCACGGCGAGTTCCACCGCCAGCCACCAGTTCACCGCCTGCTGGTATTGCGCCACCATACCCCCGCTGGAGCCCTCGAAGCCGGATTGCATCGTCCCGGGAGCCAGCCACTGCTGCAGCATGGCCAGGGGCAGCATCACGATCACTTGATCCACGACAAGGGCAACCGCCCGGCGCCAGAAGCCGCCATAGGCCACTGCACCCGCGGGCAGATCCCGGTAGGCCCCGGTCTCGGCGGCAATCAGGCGCCGTTCCTCCGGATCCAGGGGCATGCCACACGCGTCACAGAAACGGGCCTTATCCGGATTCTCCGCACCGCACCGGGCACACGCCATGTATCACTCTCCATCGGGTGGGTGTCGCCGGTCACCCGGCGCGTCGCCCGCCTACAAACCGCCGGGCAAACTGCCAGTCGCACCGTCCGGATTGCTTCGGGGGGCGAACACCGCTTCCTGCCGTGTCTCCTGGTAGTGGTCCAGGGCCCAGTGCACGCTCGGGAAGGCGATACTGTCCCGCGGTAGCTGGTCCAGCGGGAACAAGGCAACCTCCTGGGATTCGGGCCCCGCCGCCACCTCGGGCGTACTCAGACGGGCGCGGTAGATCAGTTGCACCTGGCTGATCCGGGGGATGGAGTAGACGGCCAACAATTGCTCCACCTCGAGCTGGGCCCGGGCCTCCTCCCAGGCCTCACGGCAAGCCCCGGTCTCGGCATCCTCACCGAGCTCCAGGTAACCGGCAGGCAGCGTCCAGAAACCGGATCGCGGTTCGATGGCACGACGGCACAGGAGCACGCGGTCACCGCTGTAGGCGACAACACCGACGACGATCTTCGGGTTTTCGTACTGGATAAAGCCGCAGTCATCGCAGATCAGGCGCTCGCGGTCGTCGCCCAGCGGTGTGCGGCGCGTAAAATTCCCCGGGTCGGACGGATTGGGACTGGACATGCGCCGTAGTCTAC
>JAWOFB010000386.1:0-8072 GCA_046482445.1 Ectothiorhodospiraceae bacterium
CGTGGAACCCCGCTCGCGGGCGGCCCGCTACCTGGAGGAAGGCGACGTGATCACGTCGGTGAACCGTCAGCCGGTGGCGTCGCTGGAGGCCTTCCGGGAGGCGATTCAGGGACAGGAGCAGTTGCTCTTGCGCATCCACCGCGACGGCCGGGCGCTCTTCATTGTCGTCAAGTAGCACAAACGATGACGCCGCCCCGCGGGGGGGCGTCACGACGTTGGTAGGGAATCAGCCGGCCGGGTGCGCCCGTCCGGCTGTTTTCAGATCTGCGATTGCTCGTAGTTCTCCCGCCCGATGCGGTCGAACAGACCCAACTGAGTCTCGAGGAAGTCGATCTGGCCCTCGTGCTCCGCGAGCATGGGCTCGAGCAGGTCGCGGGACGCGTAATCCTCAACGGATTCGGCGTAGGCCATGGTATCCCGCATGGTCTCGCACATCCGCTGTTCCAGCTTGAGATCGCACTCCAGCACCTCGCGGACGTCTTCACCGATGAGCAGTTTGCCCAAATCCTGCAGATTCGGCATGCCTTCCAGGAAAAGGATCCGGTCCATGAGCGCGTCGGCGTGCTTCATGACCTTGATAGACGCCTTGTACTCGCTGCTTGCGAGTTGCTCCAGACCCCAGTCGTTGAGCATGCGGTAGTGCAGGAACGTCTGGTTAATCGCGGTCAACTGCTCGTAGAGCACCTTGTTGAGGTGCCCGTTCATCTTGGCGTCACCTTTCATGAAGCGGCTCCCGTGGATCGGTTCGCGAGGCTCGAGCGTGTGTGCCCGCCTCTCTGGCTACTAGACCCAGTCTAATACAGCCAGGCAGGCCCCGGCGAGAGCGCCGGAGGTCGGGCACGGGCAGGACTGTTGCCCGCACGGGGCGCCCTCCTCAACGCGGCGACGTTTCGCGCTCAGGCGCTGTGACGCTCCGCGACTGCGTCGTCGTCAACGGGAGGCAGGTGGATATGCACCGGAATCGCTTTCATGCTGGAGCGGGCACGGTTGAGCACTTCCAGGGCTTCGGGCCCGCAGCGCCCGCAACAGCCGCACAGGCCCAGCTGGTGTCGTAGGTCGCGCATGGTGCGCGCACCGCCCGTGGCCACGGCCCGGCGGATGTCATGGTCGGTCACGGAATGGCAAAGGCAAACGTACATGAGTCAACCTCCAGCTTGGAGATTGGACAATAAATGCAAATGCGACTGATTGTCAATTGGATGCGAGCACCCTGTCACTGCACGGGTCAGAAACTCGCCTGAACGGTTGCCCGCTGACTCAACGGCCGGCACGCACCAGCCCGCCGAGGCCCGCCTGCTCCAGGGCCCGGTTCAGGCGGCGGCGCACGTCGGCCGGACTGTCCAGGGTGAGCACTTCCTCCAGCAGGGATCGCGCCTGTTCCAGCGTGAAACTGCGAATCACCCATTTGACGCGCAGGATGCTGGAGACGCTCATGCTCAGCCCGCCGACACCCACGCCCAGCAGCAGCAGCGCCGACGCCGGGTCACCGGCCATGGCGCCGCAGACACTCACGGGGCAGTTGTGCGCACGGCCGGCCGCCACGACCTGCCGCAGGGCCTGGAGCACAGCCGGGTGCAACTCGTCGTAGAGCCCGGCCACGCGGGCGTTGTTGCGATCCACCGCCAGCAGGTACTGCGTCAGGTCGTTACTGCCCACCGACAGGAAATCCACGCGTCGCGCCAGGGCATCCGCCTGGTAGACGGCCGCGGGCACTTCGATCATCACGCCCAGGGGCGGCATGGTGACCGTCAGCCCTTCTTCCTCGAGTTCGTCGCGGGCGCGCTCCAGAAGCGCCCGCGCCTCGTCCACCTCCTGGAGCCGGCTGACCATGGGCAGCAAGATACTCAGGTTGCCGCAGTCAACATTGGCCCGCAGCATCGCCCGCAACTGCGTGAGAAAGATCTCCGGATGATCCAGGGTCAGCCGGATGCCCCGCCAGCCGAGAAACGGGTTCTCCTCGTGCACGGGGAAGTACGGCAGAGGCTTGTCGCCACCGACATCCAGGGTCCGCAGAACCACCGGCCGCGGCATAAACGGTTCCAGCACCTGGCGGTACACCAAGTGCTGCTCATCCTCTCCGGGAAAACGCTCGCGCACCATGAACGGGAACTCGGTGCGGTGCAGGCCGACACCGTCGCAACCGCTGGACAGGGACGTACTGATATCCGCCATGAGACCGGTATTGGCGTACAGGCCCACGCGGTGGCCGCAGGGTGTTTGCGCCGGCTCGTCGCGCAGGCTCTGGAGTTCCCGCGAGAGTTCGGCATCCTCCCGTAGCAGGCGCTCGTACTCACTGCGCACCTGGTCCTCGGGTTCGATGTGCACACGCCCGCTGTAGCCGTCGGCGATGATCTCCCGGCTCTCGAGGCGTCCCACGGGCAGCTCCGCAACGCCCATGACCGCCGGGATGTTGAGCGCTCGCGCCAGGATGGCGACGTGGGAATTCCCCGAGCCACGCGCGGTGACCACACCCTGAAGGCGCTCGCTGGGAATTTCCGCGAGTTGCGACGCGCTGATCTCCTCGCCGACGAGAATGGTCCCCTCGGGGACATCACGGCCATCGCCGTCATCCATCTGCAGGCGCATGAGAATCCGCCGCCCGACATCGCGGATGTCGCTGGCGCGCTCACGCAGGTAGGGATCCTCCATCTCGTCAAAGACGCTGACGTGCTGGGCAATGCCATCGCGCAGGGCACCGCACGCCCAGTTGCCCTCGCGAATGCGCTGCTCCGTGCCGGCGACCAGACTGTCGCTGTCGAGCATCTTGAGATAGACGTCGAACATCATGTGTTCGTCCGACGGGATGGCATCGGCCAGTCGATCCGCCAGGTCCTGGACCTCGTCGCGCACGCTCTTCAAGGCCGTACGGAACGCCGCAACCTCCGCCTCAACGTCCTCCACCGGCCGATCCGGAACAGCGAACAGGTCCGCCGGCGAGTAGGCCACCATGGCGCGACCGAACGCCACGCCCGGGGCTCCGGGCACCCCCTGCAGTGCGCGCCGGGGCAACGGCAGCGGCGTCGGCAGGCCGCCGGTGGTGTCGCCGCCACTCGCTTCACTGTGGGCGATCGCCCCCGACAACTGAGCGGCCATGGTGACGATAAAGGCCATTTCCTGCTCGTCGAAACGCCGCCGCTCCGCCTGCTGGACCACCAGCACGCCGAGAAGCCGCCGGAAATGGATAATCGGGGCCCCGAGAAAGGAATGGAACTTCTCTTCGCCGGTTTCGGGGAAGTAACGGAAACGCGGGTGCGCTTCGGCATCCTCCAGGTTGATCGGCTCGCGGCGCTCACCCACCAGGCCGACCAGACCTTCGTCGAAGCGCAGCCGTACCTGGCCCACGGCCTCCGGGTTCAAACCCCGCGTGGCCATCAGGACAAACTCCTGACTGTCCTGGTCCACGAGGTAAACCGAGCACACATCCACCTGCGTGTTCTCGGCCACGCGCTTGACGATGATGTTCACCGCGTGCTGCAGACCGCGCGCGGCGTTTACTTCCTGGATGATGCTGTGGAGCGTCTGAAGCATTCTGCCCGTCCCGCCGCGTACCCCGGTCGTCATCCGGGATCCCGCCATGATGGGTCTCTAACCCAGGCGTTTTCTCGCCGCCCAGCCGTGCCCTGGTGCGCCAGCCCCGCCGTCAGGCCCCGGATGATGAACTCCGCCGGACGGCCCGCCGGCGCCGCCGCCTCGGCCGCCCCGCCGGCGGGCCCTCCGGGAACAGCACCGGCGCCAGCTCCCGCAGGGCGCGTGCGTACACGTTGCGCTTGAAGAAAACCACTTCCCGGGCCGGGCGCCAGTAATCAACCCAGTCCCAGGCATCGAATTCCGGCGAACCACTGGCATCCAGTTGCACAGCCGTCTCCGGGGCGGCCAGCCGCAACAGGAACCACTTCTGCTTCTGACCGATGCACTGCGGCCGCTGGCGCTTGCGGACCAGATGCTGGGGCAAATGATAGCGCAGCCAGTCATCCGTCGCGCCGAGCACCTCGACGTGGTCGGGCTGCAGCCCCACTTCCTCGTGGAGTTCGCGGAACAGGGCCTCGCGGGCTGTCTCGTTACGCTCGATGCCACCCTGCGGGAACTGCCAGGCATTCTGGCCGATGCGGCGCCCCCAGAACACACGCCGCTCATCATTGCACAGAATGATACCGACGTTCGCTCTGAACCCCTCAGAATCAATCACTTGGGAGGATATCCGCGGCCCGGGTTTGGATCTTGCATTGTTCCACAAACCGGTCACAACCGGCAAACTGCTCCCCCAAGTATTCGCGCCAACAGCTGGAGGAGGAAACAGGGGGCAATGGCACTGGCACTGTTCGATCTCGATCACACCCTGCTGGATGGCGACAGCGATTACCTCTGGGGCCGCTTCCTGGTGACCCATGAGCTGGTGGACGGGGCCTGGTTCCAGGCCGAGAACGAGCGTTTCTACCGCGCCTACCAGGACGGTACCCTCGATCCGGTGGAGTACCTGCGCTTCGCGCTCGCGCCGCTAACCCGGTACCACCCGGAGCAATTGCATGGCTGGCGACAGACTTTTGTCGACGAGTGGATCCGTCCCCGCGTGCGCCAGCGCGGGCATGATCTGGTGCGCGAACACGCCCGGCGCGGCGACACCACCCTGATCGTTACCGCCACCAACCGCTTCATCACCGCCCCCATCGCCGAACTGTTCGGGGTGGACGATTTACTGGCGACGACACCGGAGACGCGGGATGAGCGCTACACCGGCGAGGTGGTCGGCCCCATTACCTTCGGCAGTGGCAAGGTCCGGGCGCTGGAGCAGTGGTTGACCCAGCATGGCGAAGACCTGCGCGGCAGTTCGTTCTACAGCGACTCCCACAACGATCTGCCGCTGCTGGAACGCGTGGATTACCCCGTGGCGGTAGACCCGGATGCCACCCTTCATGCCCGGGCCCGGGACGCCGGCTGGCGCGTGATCGGACTGGGAGAGACAGCGTGAATCTGATCCACGGCATGCTGGCCATTCTCGCCTGTCAACTCGCCGGCGAGATCATCGTGCAACTGGCCGACATCGCTGTGCCCGGGCCCGTGATCGGCATGGTGCTGCTATTCAGTGCCCTGGTCGCCATCGGACGCGTGCCAGTGGTCGTGCGCCGGGTGAGCGACACGCTCCTGGACTACCTGGCGCTATTGTTCGTGCCGGCCGGTGTGGGGTTGATGGTGCATTTCCCCCTGATCGCGCGGGATGCGGTGGCCATTGGAGTGGCCCTGGTGGTGAGCACCGCAGCGGCGCTGGTCACCACGCTGCTGGTCCTGGCCGCCATGGTGGCCCGCCGGAGGCAGCGCAATGGCTGACGAGATCACGGATATCTGGGTGTACTTAACCACATCACGCCTGCTGTGGCTGACGGTGACCCTGGCCGCGTTCCTGGTGGGCTCGTGGATCAACCGCAAGCTCGGCGGCAATCCGGCGCTGCACCCGGTCATGCTGAGCATGGTGCTGCTCATCGGCATCCTGCTACTCACCGGCACCGATTACGACACCTACTTCGAGGGCGCCCAGTTCGTGCATTTCATGCTGGGACCGGCGACGGTGGCACTGGCGATTCCGCTGTACGACCATCGCCACCAGATCCGTGCCTGGCTGGGTCCCCTCCTGGTCGCGGGCGTGGCCGGTGCCAGCGTCGCCGCCGCCACGGCCGTAGCCGCCGGCGCTGTCCTGGGCGCCGAACCACGCACCCTGCTGTCCCTGGCCCCGAAGTCGGTCACCTCGCCCATCGCCATGGGCGTTGCGGACGAGATCGGTGGTCTGCCATCACTCACCGCCGCGCTGGTACTGCTGACCGGGAGTATCGGCTGCCTGCTGGCGCCGCCGATTATCCGCCTGCTGGGGATCCACGATGACGCCGTGAAGGGCTTCGCCATGGGGTTGGCTGCGCACGGATTCGGCACGGCGCAGGCGTTCAGCATCAGCGCCACCGCCGGGGCATTCGCCGGCCTGGGGTTGAGCCTGGCGGGCCTGATCACTGCGTTTCTGCTACCGCTGGCTCTGGGGGGCGTGCCGCTGTAGCCGGCGCGCCCCTGCTAGCCCGGGGCTCCCTGGTCGCTGAATACCGGCAGGTGGGCCAGGGCGACGGCCGCACCCCGGGCATCACCCTCGGTGCAGATCGCCGCCCGGAGTACGACCTCGGCGCCTGCCTGCGCCATCAGATCGGCCATGGCGTGGATGGTGGAACCGGTACTCACCACGTCGTCCACCAGAACCACGCGGCGGCCGGACAACAAATCCCGGTCCTTGGCGTCCAGATAGAGGGTCTGCTCGGCGCCCGTGGTCATCGACTCCGTCGTGGCGCACAGGGCGTCGCCCATGTAGGTCTTCCACGACTTGCGCAGCACGGCGTAGGGGGCGCCGGTGCGCACGGCCAGCGCATGAGCCAGGGGAATGCTCTTGGCCTCGGGAGTCACCAGACAGTCGTAATCGACCGTTGCCAGGCGGCCCGCCAGCAGCGTCGCCGCGGCCTCCACCAGTTCAGTGTCGCCGAGGATATTGAGCACCGCGATATGGACGCCGGGCGCCACGGCCACCACGGGCAGATCCCGGCAGACTGCACCCAGGTCGAGGCGGTGGGTTGCCGGTGGCGTCAACGGTGCCTCCAACGAAAAACGCCCCGGGCGTTTAAGCCCCGGGGCGTTCGGAATCTGGAGCGGGTGATGGGACTCGAACCCACGACTTCAACCTTGGCAAGGTTGCGCTCTACCAACTGAGCTACACCCGCTTTGACGCAACGAGCGATAGTGTAAAAAACCGGCCGGACCAATGCAAGGTGGTCCGGCCGAACGAGGACGGTGGTGGTCTCTCGGAGGCGTCGCGGGTGGGAGACCGCGACGTGAGGCTTATTGTTCACCAGCACAAACAATGAAACAATCGCGCAATCATCAACCGTTTCATGAGAAGCGCTCATGTTCCTTGATCTACGCCATCTGCGCGCACTGCTGGCAATCCGTGACCAGGGCAACCTGTCACAGGCGGCGGACGCCTTGCATGTCACCCAGTCCGCGCTGTCGCACCAGCTGCGTTCCCTGGAAGACCACTTCGACACGCAACTGTTCTTCCGCCGTTCCCGGCCACTGCGCTGGACGCCGGTGGGCGAGCGCCTGCTGCGCCTGGCCCAGGAGATCGTGCCGGAAGTCGAGCGCGCCGAGACAGAGTTGCGCAACACCGGGGACGGGCAGCACGGGCGGCTGCACATGGCCGTGGAATGCCACAGTTGTTTCGAGTGGCTCATGCCCACGCTGGACCGGTACCGCCCGGACTGGCCGGGGGTGGAACTGGACCTGTCCATGGGGTTCAGCTTCCATCCGCTGCCTGCGCTCTACCGGGGCGACGTGGATCTGGTGATCACCTCGGACCCCGAGGAGAGTCTCACCGGGCTGACCTACGTGCCCTTGTTCCGCTACGAGATGCTGCTCGCGGTGGCGCGCCAGTCGCCCCTGGCCGGGCGGCGCTGGGTCACACCCGGTGACCTGGCGGATCAGACCCTGATCACCTACCCGGTTTGCCCGGACCGCCTGGACGTCTACACGCGCTTCCTGGAACCCGCCGGCATCACGCCGGCAGAACGCCGCACCGCCGAGCTGACCGTCATGCTGGTGCAGCTGGTGGCCAACGGGCGCGGCGTCGCCGCCCTGCCCAACTGGGCCCTGCGCGAATACCAGGATCAGGCCAGCGTCCACGGCCTGCCCCTGGGTGATACCGGGCTCTGGAGCACGCTATACGCCGCCGTTCGTGACGAAGACCGGAATCAGCCGTTCATCGACGCGTTCATCCGTCTCGCCCGCGAGCGCACCGCAGAAACGCTACCGGACATCATCCCGGCGCGCTGATCGCAGTCCCGAGCGTGGCATCACTGCACGAACTCGATCACGGCTTCCGAGACCATTTCTGGAAAGGTTAGTCAGTCATCCCTCTCAGCTACCGTGGCAGGCGATCACGCTGGTATCACCTGCGGCAAATGCCTGCTCCCCGGCGGCCGGGGTAACCGACGCCCCGCCGGTGAACCCGCCGAACGCGGGCAGCACCGCATGATCGGCGCGCAGCCAGAACA
>JAWOFB010000140.1:0-6326 GCA_046482445.1 Ectothiorhodospiraceae bacterium
AGCAGGCTCTGGGCCGCAATCCGGCCCACCGCGAGGATGACCTGCGGGGCCACGAGCTCGATTTGCCGGTCCAGATACGGCCAGCAAGCCGCCACCTCGGCCGGCTCCGGATCGCGGTTCCGGGGTGGCCGGCACTTGAGCATGTTGGCAATGAACACCTGCTCGCGGCTATACCCCAGGGCGCGCAGCATGTTGTCCAGCAGCTGTCCGGCGCGGCCGACGAATGGCTCGCCCTGGCGATCTTCCTCGGCGCCCGGGGCCTCCCCGACCACGAGGATATCCGCGTCGCCCCGACCCACCCCAAACACCGTCCGGCTGCGGCTCTCGCACAGGGGGCACAGGGTGCACCCGGCCACCGTTTCCTGCAGCGTCGCCCAGTCCATGGTCGCCACCTGGCCACTCGCGGCACCTGAAGCGGGCGGTTCAACCGGGGCCGATTCGGCAGGCGATTCTGCCTCCGGAACAGCCGGGCGGCCGGCGTCTTGCGACACCGCCGGGACCGCCCGGCTGCGCCAGCAGTCGATGCCCATTCGCTGCAGAATCAGACGTCTGCGACGCTCCCGCTGCCCGGTGCTCATGGCAAACGCTCCTCCACGCCGCCCGGAGTCGCCCCGGGGCCCTGGTTCAAGGCAAGCGCCGGCCCTGGGCGCGGCGGCGGTTGATCAACGTCACCACCGGCCCGGACGCGGCATAGCCCAGAAAGCCCAGGAACAGCACCATGGGCGGATTCATGATCGCGAGAACAGCCGCCGCGGCGGCGATGCCGAGGACCGGCACCACCAGCACGATAAACGGCACTCGGTACCGGATATCGAATTCCTTGAAGCTGTAGTACCGGAAGTTGCTCACCATGAGCAACCCGGCGGCAACCGTTACCACCAGAGCCAGCCACTGAACCCAGTGGTCATCGAGCCCCAGGGCCGAGCCCAGCCAGACCATGCTCACCACGACACCCGCCGAGGCCGGGCTGGGCAGCCCCTGGAAATAACGCTTCTCGGCAACCCCGGCCTGGGTGTTGAACCGGGCCAGGCGCAGGGCCCCACACGCCGCGTAAGTGAAGGCCCCGAGCCAGCCGACCGTACCCCAGGCGCCGGCAATCTCCGACCAGTCCCCCAGGGCCCACTGGTGCATGATCACCGCCGGCGCCAGCGCGAAACAGGCCATGTCCGAGAGGCTGTCGAATTCCACGCCGAAGTCGGTCTGGGTCTGGGTCAGCCGTGCCACGCGACCGTCCAGCCCGTCCAGGATCATGGCCGCGAGCACACCCAGGGCAGCGAGACGGTAGTCGCCCTCGATACCGGCAATCATGCCGAGGAAACCGAAGAACAGCGCCCCCGTGGTAAACAGATTGGGGAGCAGGTAGATCCCGCGCCGCCGCTTGCGATCCGGATCCGGAGCCATGCGCTCGTACCTCGGTGGGATGGACCCGCCGGTGCGTCCCGCCGGGATGGCGAGCCCGGCGGTCAGCCGCCAGGCTCGCGTGTGGCATTAGTTGCGGCTGCGATCCACCAGCTTCTTGTTCTGGATCCAGGGCATCATGTCGCGCAGCTTCTCGCCCACCACCTCGATGGGATGTTCCCGCGCCAGCCGCCGACGGGACTTGAGCGTCGGTGCGTTGGCCTGGTTCTCGAGGATGAATTCGCGGGCGAACTCCCCGGTCTGGATATCCGACAGGATATCCTTCATGGCCTGGCGCGAGTGCTCGTTGATCACCCGGGAGCCGCTGACGAAATCACCGTACTCGGCCGTATTGGACACCGAGTAACGCATGTTGGCGATACCACCCTCGTAGAGCAGGTCCACGATCAGCTTGACTTCGTGGAGACACTCGAAATAGGCCATCTCGGGACTGTAGCCGGCCTCGGTCAGGGTCTCGAAGGCGCCTTCGATGAGCGAGGTCAAACCGCCACACAGCACCACCTGCTCACCGAAGAGATCGGTCTCGGTCTCCTCCCGGAACGAGGTCTCGATGACACCGGCGCGCCCGCCGCCGATCGCCGAGGCGTAGGCAACACCCACTTCCTTGGCTTGGCCGGAGCTGTCCTGCTGGACGGCAACCAGGCACGGCACGCCGGCGCCGTCGACGTAGGTCGAGCGCACCAGGTGGCCGGGACCCTTGGGCGCAATCATGATCACGTCCAGATCCGCGCGCGGCTCAATCTGGCCGTAGTGGATGTTGAACCCGTGAGCGAAGGCAATGGCCGCGCCCTGTTTGAGATTGGGCTCGATCTGCTGCGCGTAGATGCTCGCCTGGTGCTCGTCCGGCGTGAGAATCATCACCAGATCGGCCCGCTGCACGGCTGCTTCCACGCTGGCGACGTCCAGGCCGGCCTGCCGGGCCTTGTCCGCGGAAGCGGAACCCTCGCGCAGACCCACGACCACCGAGGCACCGGACTCCTTGAGGTTGTTGGCGTGCGCGTGCCCCTGGGACCCGTAGCCGATGATGGCGATGGTGCGGTTCTGGATGATCGACAGGTCGGCATCCTTATCGTAATAGACTTGCATGTTGCCCCCTTGTTGTTGGATTCAGGGACGCGCCCGCCCCCACGGCGACGCGCCTACTGCACCCGGAGATGTTTCTCGCCGCGCGAGATTCCGATGACGCCGGAGCGCACGACCTCGACGATGGTGTTCTGGCCCAGCGTGTCGATGAAGGCATCCAGCTTGGCGCTGGCCCCGGTGAGCTCCACGGTGTAGACCCGCTCGGTGACATCCAGAATACGGCCACGAAAGATATCACTGAGGCGTTTGATCTCCTCGCGGGATTCACCGGTGGCCGCCGCGACCTTGACCAGCATCATCTCGCGCTCGATGTGACTGCCGTCGGTCATGTCCATGACCTTGACCACGTCGAGGAGCTTGTTGAGCTGCTTGATGATCTGCTCGATGATGCTGTCATCACCGATGCTCACAAGCGTCATCCGCGATAGAGTAGGGTCATCGGTGGGCGCGACCGTCAGACACTCGATATTATAACCGCGCGAGGAGAACAGACCGGCGACCCGTGACAGGGCCCCGAAATCGTTTTCCACGAGAATGGAAATGATGTGCCGCATAAGACCTCGGAGTGGCGTGCACCGTTTCGCCGCAGGGCCTCACGGGCAGCGGCGAGTGGCGCACGAAGACGCCCGACAGCCGCGAGTACAGAACATGGGAAACCCGGCCCGGCGGCCGTTGAAAGGCAACGAAAGTACTGCCGATAACCGGGGACGTCAAGTTCAAGTCAAGGAGAAATGATGACTGCTCTACGCACACTCGTCATTGGCCTCGGTCTGGCCCTGGCCACCACGGCTTCCGCAGAGATTTACCGCTGGACGGACGACAGCGGCGAGACCCATTTCGGCAGCAATCCGCCCATGGACGTGGACGCCGAGCGGGTGGAACAGCGCATGGACAGCCGGCCCGCGAACGACGACACGGACAGCAGCAATAGCTCGGCATCCGGGGACGAGGACACGGCCGCGGCGGACGAACAAGCCGAGGGCGACGACGCTGGGGCCAGCGACGAGGAGAGTGACGAGGACAACAACCAGGAACTCGCCGAGGCCTGCGACGCCGCCGAGCAAAGCCGCGATGTCTACAGCGACGAATCGGTGCGGCGCGTCCGGACACCGGATGGTGAGGTCGAGCGCATCACGCCGGAGGAGCGCGAGGAACGCCTCGAAGAGGCCACGAGCTTCCTGGACGAAAACTGTTAATCGGGGACCGCTGAATCCATGCGCCCTGTCTGCACCGGTGCAGCCTGGGGTATGGTGATGCGGCGCCGTTCCGCGGCAACCCCATAAGCAGAACAAGGACCCCTACAGCCGATGCGACTGTCACGATTCCCTCTGGCCACGACCAAGGAAACCCCCGCGGACGCCGACATCGTCAGTCATCAGTTGATGATCCGCGCGGGCATGATCCGCCGACTCGCTGCCGGGCTCTACACCTGGATGCCGCTGGGCCTGCGCGTGCTGCAGCGCGTGGAGGCCCTGGTCCGGGAGGAGATGAACCGCAGTGGCGCCGCGGAAGTGCTCATGCCGGCGGTGCAGCCAGCGGAGCTGTGGCAGGAGACCGGTCGCTGGGACAAGTTCGGCCCGTTATTGTTGCGCATCCAGGACCGGCACGAGCGCGATTACTGCTTCGGGCCCACCCACGAAGAGGTCATTACCGATCTGGTGCGCCGGGAGATCCGCAGCTATAAGCAATTGCCGGTCAACCTCTACCAGATCCAGACCAAGTTCCGCGACGAGACACGCCCGCGCTTTGGCGTCATGCGCGCCCGCGAGTTCGTCATGAAGGACGCCTACTCCTTTCACCTGGACGCCGACTCCCTGGCGGAGACCTACGAGGCCATGCGCCAGGCCTACAACCGCATCTTCGAGCGCAGCGGCCTGCGCTTTCGCGCGGTGCAGGCCGACTCGGGGGCGATCGGCGGCAGCATCTCCCACGAGTTCCATGTCCTGGCAAGCTCCGGCGAGGATGCCATCGTGTTCTCCGACACCAGCGAATACGCGGCCAACGTCGAGCTGGCGCCGGTCCTGCCGCCGGCGGACACACGCCCGGAGCCCGGGGACGCCATGGCCCTGGTGGACACGCCCGGCGTGCAGACCATGGAGGATCTCGAGGACAAGCTGGACATGCCGCTGTCGCGCTGCGTCAAGACCTTGTTGGTGGCCGGGACCGAGGCGCCGGTGGTCGGGCTGCTGCTGCGCGGTGACCACGACCTCAACGAACTCAAGGCCGAGCGCCACCCGGCGGTGGCCGAGCCGCTGACCATGGCGCAGCCCGATGCCATTCGCAAAGCCACCGGCTGCGGTCCGGGCTCCGTGGGCCCGGTGGGCCTGGAAATCCCCCTGATCGCGGACCACGCGGTGCTGCCGCTGGCGGACTTCGTCTGCGGCGCCAACCGGGACGCGCAGCACCTGGTCAACGTCAACTGGCAGCGCGACCTGCCCGAGCCGGAAACGGCCGATCTGCGCGAAGCCCGGGCCGGCGATTCCAGCCCGGACGGCCAGGGCCATCTGGAGATGGCCCGCGGGATCGAGGTCGGCCATATCTTCCAGCTTGGGACCGGCTACAGCGAGGCCATGGGCGCCACGGTCCTGGATGACGCCGGGAGCAGTCGCCCCGTGCAAATGGGCTGTTACGGCATCGGGGTCTCGCGGGTGGTTGCCGCAGCCATCGAGCAGAACCACGACGACCGCGGCATCATCTGGCCGGAGGCGATTGCTCCGTTCACGGTGGCCGTGGTCGGCATCAATATGCACAAGTCCGAAGCGGTGGCGACCACAGCCGAACGCATCTACCAGGCCCTGCTGGATGCCGGTGTGGATGCCGTCCTGGACGACCGGGACGCGCGCCCGGGCGTGAAGTTCGCGGACATGGAACTCATTGGTGCGCCTCACCGGATCGCCGTCGGTGACCGCGGCCTCGAGCGGGGTTACGTGGAATACCAGGGTCGCCGGGATGCGGAGAGCGAGGAGATCACGGTCGACGATGTTGTGGCCCACGTTCGCGCGCGCATGGAGCACTGAGCGGCGCTGGCGCCCGGGCTGCTGGCTGCTCGCCGTGACGGCGCTGGCACTCGCCACGGCCGCTCCCGCTCAGCAACGCCACCCGGTCGAGCCGGAACTGCGTCAGCGCCTCGAGGAGGCCGTCGCACGCGCCGACAGCTTCGATAACCGCTTCGACGCCCAGGTGTGGCTCATGGACATGAGTCAGCGGCTGGAGCCGCTGGTTCCGGAACCGGACGAGCGCCTCCGGATTCTGCGCCAGGCCCACCGCGAGGCGCGCCGCGCCGACCTCATGCCGGAACTGGTCCTGGCCGTGATCGAGGTAGAGAGCGGGTTTAACCGCTTCGCCATCTCCTCCGCGGGCGCCCGGGGGCTCATGCAGGTCATGCCCTTCTGGCTCGAGGAGATCGGTGAGCCGGACGCCAACCTGTTTCGCGTCCCCACCAACCTGCGTTTCGGGACCACCATCCTGCGGTATTACCTGGACATGGAAAATGGCAACCGGACACGCGCCCTCGCCCGTTACAACGGCAGCGTCGGCGAGACCTGGTATCCGCGCCGCGTCTACCGGGCACTGGACCAGCGGTGGCGGCCACAGTAACCGCCGCGATGCGACGGCTATCGCTTGGCTGACGCTAACCCGCCAACCACATGACCTTCGTCGTCCAGCTCCGGATACGGCAGGCCGTGCCGCTGGCAATACCGGGCAATTGTGGGCTGCATCCACTCGAACAATGTCCGCCGGAACGTCTCCGGGTCCAGGCGGCAGGTATCGTAGAAGCCCGCCGCCGCGCGCTGGCGCTGGGCCTCGAACAGGATCACCGCCGC
>JAWOFB010000145.1:0-6345 GCA_046482445.1 Ectothiorhodospiraceae bacterium
GGCGACCCCCTGAGCCCCGACCTGGTCGCCTTAGACGGGCCCACCCGGGTGGCGCGCTTCCGCCCGCGGGACAGCGAAGGCACCGAGCACCAGGTGGAGCAACCCTTCGACTTGCTGCACGTGACGCCGCACCAGACGGCACCCGACTTCATCCGCGAGAGCCCACTGGCCAACGACGATGGCTGGGTCGACGTGGACCGCGGCACGACTCGGCACAACCGCTTCGGCAATGTCTTTGCCCTGGGCGATGCCAGCTCGCTGCCCACGTCCAAGACGGCCGCCGCTGTGCGCAAACAAGCGCCGGTCACCGCGCGCAATGTCACCGCCTTCCTCGGCAACGAACCGTTGGCCGCGCAGTACGACGGCTATACCTCGTGCCCGCTGGTCACCGCCTACGGCAAAGTCATGCTCGCGGAGTTCATCTACGACGGCGTCGTGACACCGACCTTGCCACTCGACCCGTTCAGCGAGTCGCGTTTCTACTGGTTCGTAAAGAAATACATGCTGCCGTCGTTCTACTGGCGGCACATGCTCCGCGGCCGTGAACCGGATATCCGCCACAAGCCGCTCAAGGCCAGTGCCTGATCCGCATCAACCGCATCAACCGCGTCGGCGACGCGGCGGTCGACCCGAGCGACCGCCGCACGTCTTGAGGTGCATCAACACGGAGCCCCTGGACAAACACGGCGAATCAAAACCGGTAACGCCACGGACTGCATCGCGCCCCACAGTCCACGCTCTGGAAGGGTCGCGACGAGGCGTCGCTCCTACTGCGGAATGGGCTATAACCCGTAGGGGTTTGCCTGATTTCAGGCTGTATCGCGCAGACAATCCATTCGCTGGACGGGTCGCGACGAGGCGTCGCTGCTATGAGGGTAAGCTGGTGCAACCGTAGGCGCCGCGCCCTCGCGGCGCCCCTTCCAGAGCGTTGGCCTCCTGCAAGAGTCGTTGTGTTGGGGAATACGCGCCGCCCGGCTCAGGATTTCGACGCCTGGGCCAGTAAACGATCCAGCTGGTTGGCGAAATTCTGGCGGTCGCGCTGGCTGAAGGCCGAGGTGCCGCCGGTGTCCACGCCGCTGGCTCGCAGGGTGTCCATGAAATCGCGCATGGTCAGCCGGGCGCGGATATTGCCCTGGGAATAGAGCTCGCCGCGGGGGCTGAGCGCCTCCGCACCGGCGTCGATGACCTCCGCCGCCAGGGGGATGTCGCTGGTGATCACCAGGTCGCCCGGCTCCGCCCGGCGCACGATCTCGTTGTCCGCGACATCGAACCCGGAAGCCACCTGAATGGCCTGGATCCACGGGCACGGGGGCACACGACAGGGTTGATTGGCCACCAGCGTCAGCGCCACGCCGGTTCGCTCGGCGGCCCGGAACAGGATCGTCCGGACCACGCCCGGACAGGCATCGGCATCAACCCAGATCTGCATCATGGCCTCGTGTTGCGCGTGTGTTCAGTCTACCAGTATCAACGGCGTCGCCGTCGGACACGGGTCGTTGCTGACACCCTCGGGTCACCCTCATGACGCCGATGGCGTGATACAGGCATGATTGGGGTCAGGGCATCAAACGGAGGCGCCGTATGACCATTGCTGACGGATTCGCCGATGCCGTAGGCAACACGCCCTTCATCCGCCTGCACGGGCCGTCCCGGGAGACCGGCTGCACTATTCTCGGCACGGCCGAGTTCATGAACCCCGGCGGCTCGGTCAAGGACCGCGCCGCACTGGCCATCATCCGCGACGCCGAGCGCCGCGGTGAGCTGCGCCCCGGCGGCACGGTGGTCGAAGGCACTGCCGGCAATACCGGAATCGGCCTGACCCACATCTGCAATGCCCGTGGCTACCGTTGCGTCATCGTCATCCCCGAGACCCAGACCCGCGAGAAGATCGACCTCCTGCGCACGCTGGGCGCCGAGGTGCATACGGTGCCGGCCAAGCCCTACCGGGATCCCAACAACTACCAGAAAGTGGCCGGCCGCATGGCCGAAGAACACGACAACGCCATATGGGCCAACCAATTCGACAATACCGCCAACCGCAGCGGCCATTACGAGACAACCGGTCCGGAGTTGTGGCAGCAGACCCGCGGGCGGCTCGATGCCTTCGTGGCCGCGACCGGCACCGGCGGGACACTGGCCGGTGTGTCGCGTTACCTGCGGGAGCAGTCCAGCCAGACACGAGCCGTCCTCGCGGACCCCAAGGGCAGCGCCCTGTACCGGTACGTGGTCACCGGTACACCGGAGATCGAAGGCGAGGGTTCCATTACGGAGGGCATCGGGAGCAGCCGCGTCACCAGCAATCTGGAAGGCACCGCCATTGACGCCGCCTACTCCATCGGCGACCAGGATGCGGTGACCATGGTCTACCGGCTGCTCCACGAAGAGGGCCTGTTCCTGGGCAGCTCCTCGGGAATTAACGTGACTGCCGCTGTCGAGCTCGCCCGGGACCTGGGCCCGGGCCACACCATCGCGACCATTCTCTGTGACGGCGGCTCACGCTACTATTCGCGGTTGTTCAACCCGGAATGGCTGCAGGAAAAAGGCCTGGATCCGGACCGTCGCTAACACCGGCCAGCGCCCGTTGAGCGTCCTGCTCTGACAACGGTGCACCCGTTACCAGAGCAGGATCACGAGGACGACTCCGAGCACCAGGCGGTAGGCGACAAACGGCAACATGCCCCATTGGTTGATCCACTTGAGAAAGAAGTGGATACAGACAAACGCCACCAGCGCCGCCAGCCCGCCACCGAGCAGGAAATTGCCCCAGGGCACCGCGGCGCCGGTACGAGCCAGGTCGATCATGGTGAGGCCGCTGGCGAGAACGGTCACCGGAATCGCGAGCAGGAACGAAAAGCGAGCGGCGGCGTCGCGCCGGAGTCCGAGCATACGCCCGGCGGTCATGGTAATCCCGGAGCGCGACGTCCCCGGGATCAGGGCAATGGCCTGGGCGCAGCCGACGAAAACGGCATCGCGCCAGCCAAGCCGGTGCAACGTCCGACGCTGAGGCGCGAACCAGTCCGCGACGCCCAGGAGGACGCCAAATCCGACGGTGGTTAGCGTGATCACGACGGCGGCCACCTCCGGCGCCCGCATGGCGCTCTCGATCACGTCCTTGGCGGCCAGGCCGGCGAGCCCCACGGGAATGGTCCCGATAATGATCGCCCAGGCCAGCGGACTCTCGCCACAAGGTGCCCGAACCCGGAGCGAGCGCCCCCAGTCCCGGGTCAGGCGCATCAGGTCGCTGCGAAAGTAGGTCACCACGGCCAAAAGGGTCCCCAAATGCACGGCCAGATCGAACCCCAGCCCCTGATCGCCCCAGTCCGTCACCTGGGGTACCAGCAGCAGGTGCCCCGAACTGGAGATGGGCAGAAATTCGGTAATGCCCTGGAGAATGGCCAGAACCACGACCTGGAACAGGGGCATGGGCCCGTCCCCCGGATTGAGTGAGCGGCAAGCCTAGCCGCTGCTAAAGCGACTGACTACCCCTGCGAGCCGCCAGCTCGGAGGCGAACTGCCCGGCCCGCCGCCCGGGCCACTCCAGCAGTGTCTCAAGCGGCCCCCAGCGCACCAGACGTAGCCAGATGACCGCGAAAACCACCGCGAAGACAGCAAGGACCGCCACCACCGGCAGGGCCTCACTGGCGGTTTCACCGTCCCCGAGCGCCGGCCAGCCGGCGAGCATCAGCAGGTGACCAACGTAATAGCTCAAGGTCAGGCGTCCGACGGCGGCGAGCGGCCCGATCACCCGACCCACGACGCGGGCCAACAACAAACACCCGCCGATGACGGCAACCGCAATCCCGGTCGCGGACAGCAACCACAGCGGCATCTGGCTGTGCGGCTCCATGGTCAGGAGATTGTTCCAGCCGACCAGATATTCAGGCGTCCCCAGGGCGACTCGCAACCCGTAGGCGGTGCCGATGGCCGTGGCGCTTACCAGCGCGCCGCCGATGCACAGGAACCACTGCGTCGCCAGGCGCTCCAGCTGCAACCGCCCCAGCCATAGCCCGAAAGCGAACGGCGCCGCCCAGCTCAGCAGCGGGTACGGCCCGCTCACGGCCAGCCCCAGCAGGATCTCCGGCACCGGGTCGCCCCACTCCAGGCTGCCGTAACCAAAGGCCATCGGGGTGTGCACCTGAAACGCCAGGCCAGCCACCGGGCCCGACGCAGCCAGCAGCAAAACCACGGCCAGCAACGCCCGGCGACCCAGCCACAGACCGCCCACGGCAAGAACGAACAGGGCGGCATAGGTCGGCAGGATGACCAGGGCAGTGATATTCAGGGTTTGGAGCCAAAGACCCAGTGGCAGGAGAACGCAAGCCCGCCAGAGCAGGCGGACTACGGTGGCACTACGCCCCCCGGCGTCCCTACCGGCTGCCATGAGGCTGACGCTGATCCCGGCAAGGACCACGAAACCGATGGCGGCACGACCATGCGGCAGGGCGTACAACCAACCGGCCCAATCGTCGCCGTAGTTGGGGCCGACATGGACCATCACCATGCCCAACAGCGCTAACGCCCGGGCGGCGTCCAGTCCCGGCAGGCGCAGCCGTTGAGGGGACATCGCGGCACTCTTGAATCCCGAGATAGCAGGCCTGGAGAGGCTAGCAGACCCGCGGCAGCCGGGATACGGGCCACGCAGGCCCGACATGCGACGGTTCCACCCGCGCCATGAGAAACGGATACGGCAAGTGCAACGGTTGCGAGGCCACACAACGGACACGCTCCGTGACACTGAATGCCACGGCAGAGCGACGCCGCGGATCGCAACGTCCTGCTCAAGCGCCGTCGCCGACGGCTTCGTCTTCCAGGCTGTCCAGTATCAGGCTCCAGGCATCCGCTTCCCACCCGACCAGGTCATCCGGCGCTCCCGCGCTCAGAACAGCGGCGCCCATGGCGTCCCTCGCTTCCACCGTGCGTACAGCGCGCGCCCCTGAGCCGCGCCAAACCAGCGCAACGCCCGCGAGGGCCGCCGGTCGCACGGTAACGTGACGCCCCTGATCCACGACCCGGAAAACCCGATCACTGGAATGCAGCCAGCGCACGGTCCCCCGGAAACCCTGGACCGCACCCGCATTCCCGGCGAGGACATTCACAGGCAGACCGCGATCGGCAAGCACCTGGA
Organism: Ectothiorhodospiraceae bacterium; assembly: GCA_046482445.1. GTDB lineage: Bacteria > Pseudomonadota > Gammaproteobacteria > Nitrococcales > Aquisalimonadaceae > Aquisalimonas. Next base: position 5,126 of record JAWOFB010000145.1, read on the forward strand.
ACAGCCTCTCGAGCGCCTGCTCATCCAGCGCCTTGGCCTGAGCCCGGGGCCGTCGCAGAACGGACTCCAGACGCCCGCGCGGCCACTGCCGCCGGGGACGCTGGCAACCGTCCAGCGGGTGCGCTGCTGTGCCATTGGCCAGCGGCGGTTCCAGCAGGGGCCGCTGCTCGTCCGCCGCACACTCCGCGATCAGGTCGTACCAGGCTTCCATATCCGTTTCCGCAGTGGCATAGACCGTGTGCAGGCGTTCCCCGTGCTCATCCAGAAAGCGCAGGCTGGTCGCATGAGCCGGATCGACCACGGCGAACCCGTGGACGAGGGCGTTGAAGAACAGATGCAGATCGATACCGGTGGTGACCACTGCGGTCCCTGCGCGGGGCGTCACACGCATGCCGCCCAGCTGCCCGGTCACCGCGTGATCCACCACCGTATTGGCCACCACGGCCTCCACCGGTCCCACGGCAGCCAGACGCGCGTACACGGCCGGGAAATGCGGCACCAGGCGCCGCACACGGGATGGCGGCTCCGCCAGCAACCGCTCCAGTTCCGTTCCGCTGAGGGACTCGCTTACTGTGGGACCATCGTCCAGCCGGATTTCCCGCGCTGCCTCGCCAGCCGCCAGTACCGCGGTGGCTATTCCCTGCCAGGCTTTGCCCATGGCGCCCTCCGCTGCCGGCACCGGGGCGTGATGCCGGTGCCTCTTTGCCATCAATTGCGAATGATTCGCATTTTATGACACAGAGCGCGGTTTGCAACTTCTGACGCCGCACAAGGAACTCAGACGAGGTCTCCCGGCGGGCGCAACAGTCCCATCCCCTGCACCGGAATCCCGTGGCCGGGCTCATCCGGCGCCGACCCGGCGATCCATGGACGGCTCGTCCGCGCTCAGCGGCGGCCGCTGCCCTTGCATACGCAGTAGCCAGTGGTGCCACGGACACAGATGCAGGTTCGTGCCCGGCACCGGATGCACGCCCGACGCCCGCAGGCTGCAGATCTGGCAGGTCTGGCCGGCGGCGGCGCGATAGGCGGTAACGAGCCGGGCCAACATGCGCCGGCGGGCCGAACTGAGCCCCGCGACGCGGTAACGAAACGCCAGGCCGTGGGCCTCTTCACGCACCATCGCCCCGGCCGGCAACTGGGCCAGGGCGCGCTCCGCCAGGGGGCGCCAGCCCGGGCTGTGCACCTGGATGGGATCAAACGCGACTTCCTCGACCATGCCA
>JAWOFB010000327.1:0-13285 GCA_046482445.1 Ectothiorhodospiraceae bacterium
GTCAGCGCTTGGTGATGCCCACCGGTCCCTTTGAGATCGCCACCAGCGGCCGTGTCCGGACGGCCGCGGCGGCCGCGCGGTCCCCGGGTGCCCCGTATGTGCCGGTGCCGAGCCTGCCCGACGCCACGTTGCTCTATCTCATCCCGAGTCGCTTCTGTGAGTCCGACCGTCTTGGTGGTCTGGCCCGGGAGGTGATCGGCAATGCCGCTCCGGGTTTCGACCAGGTCAGTACCATTTGTGACTGGGTCCAGGCCTCGCTTCGTTATCTTCCGGAATCCGACCCGTCACCGGTTTCTGCGGCCGAGGTCCAACGGCGTGGCGAGGGCGTGTGCCGGGATTTCGCCCACCTGGGTATTGCCCTGTGCCGGAGTATCAATATCCCGGCCCGGATGGTGGTGGGGTACGTGCAGGATCTCGAGCCCATGGACTTGCACGCCTGGTTCGAGGCGTATGTCGGGAATGGCTGGTATACCTTTGATCCGACGCACCCGCGGCTCAACACGGCCCGGGTCGTCGTGGCCCGCGGCCGCGATGCGGCGGACGTGCCTGTGTTCAATCAGTTCGGTCCGCCCGTGACGCCTTCAGCAATGACGGTTTCCGTGACGGCGCGTGCGGAGACCTGACCCTACGGTGTCGTGAATGGGGCTGGTCGGCGGCCACATGGCAAGGAGTCCGCAGCATGGGGGCCCTCCTGTCGGAGTTGCCCGGGACGGTTCTGATGATCGGCAGGGGTATACGGACCTGCGCGGCGTCCATGAGTCCCAGGAAGCCGACTGGCAACGGTAGCCAGACGGCGGACGCCGCGGTGGCATCGAGTCGCTTGAAAACGAGCTTCCCGGTCCGCATCAATGCACGCAGGGCGGCGGTCCTGGCACGCCCCGATAGGCCGGCGTTGGTTGGCCGGGGCGCGTTATGATCGGCACACCGGAACAGCAAACGAGGGGACCGAATGAGTGACGATCCGCAGCAAGGCACGCGACCGCGCTTCGGCGTGGGAGAACTCGTTCACCATCGAAAATTTGGCTACCGCGGCGTGATCGTGGCTGTGGACCCGGAGTTCCGTGGCACGGAGGCCTGGTACCAGACCATGGCCCGCAGTCAGCCGCCCCGTGATCGGCCTTGGTACAGCGTCCTGGTCGACGGGGCCGGCCACAGCACCTATGTCGCCGAGCGCCATCTGGAGCCGGATGACTCCTGCGAGCAGATCGCGCACCCGGCGCTGGGGCAGTTTTTCAATCGCTTTGTCGACGGCCGTTACTACTCGACCTCGGCGTTGTGATTGGATCACTGCAGGCGTGCGGTCGGCTCTGTCACAGACGCTCCGGCAGGGCGTTGGCCGTGGCCGGAGCGTTCGTTGTGGTCCGCGTTCAGCGGCGTCCGGCGGCCGTCCCGCGCGTCCCGGGCGATGCGGGGAGTTGCAGCAGGGCCGCGGGAAGACGGGCGGGATTCAAGTGCCCGTCCAGCTCCAGCGAACCGTCACTGTTGAGCAGCTGCCCCTGGCGGTGACGATCCAGCACCAGATGCACCCAGTCCGGGGCGCCTCGGTGGGATTCACGCTCGCGTAGCAAGCCGAGAAGGTCGTCGGCGGTGGCGGCATCGAGCCAGTCCGGCTCTGCCGATGCGTGCGGCAGATGCAGCCCCACCATGGGCGGGCCGCAGTCGGCCTTGGTGCTGGCCGGCGCGATGCGTGCACCCAACGCTGTGAGGACGCGCCGGAGTGCAGTCGGCAGGCGGCTGGCTAGAATCAGCAGGTCCCCTTGCGGCGATGCTGTTGGCGTGGTTACGACTGTGGTCATTGGGCTTCTCCCTTGGCTGATCTCAGGGCGAGAAGCCGTCGCGGCGCTGTCGGAGGGCACACACAAGCGCCTCCCCGGCGAACCCTGACGCGAGGCTCCCGTCGTGTCTTCCGCGGTCATCGGGCTTGATACCGACATCAGGCGCAGTGCCATACGGTCGGGATCACACCGTTGCGCGACAGCCCCGGACTCTCACCGGCGTTCCCCGCGACCCCAATATCATGGGGTTGCATTGAAGACAGGCCACAACATAGAGATTGTGTGTGCTTGGTGCAAGGTCGGCGAGCCGTCTTGTCCTCCTTGCCGCTAGCTCCCATACACCAGGTGAGAAGGCGATTGATGGCAAGGAGGTGGCATGAAGCAGTGGCAATGTCGACTCGATGCGGAGTCTGTGGCCCGTTTTCGGCGTGAGCTGGATGTACCCGAGATCAAAAACCAGGTGACTTGTCAGGCCTCGGCGGATGCCCCGGCAATGCACGTTCGCGAACAGGCGCGAGACGCCTTCGTCGTTCTCGCATTGCAGGAAAATCCGGCTCTGGACCGAACGCGCGTGCGGGGCTTGCTCGAGGAGCTTGTCATAATCTGTGAGTCCGAGGACGAGATCGCCGGCGCGGATTCGGAGGAGGGCAGATGATACAATCGCGGCTCCGTCGCGCGAGCGGGTGGCGTAATGACTGAATCACCCGAATGGCAGTGGCTTGCGTTACCCGCGAAACGCGTCCGGGAGTTAGCGGAGCATGCGGGCACTTGTCACGAGCACGAGCCAACGCCCGAGGAGATGCTGCAGCCGCGTTTCCTGCGCGCGGATGCGGACAGGCCGCCGCGCGGGGTTCGCCCGCCTCGACATGCCCTCGCGCTGGATCGCGTGCCGGCCTCGTTGCATCTGGTGGTGGCACACGGGATGTACCTGCGCAGCAACGGTCTCGACGGGTCGGCACCGACACCGGTGTCGGTGCCTGGCTGTGACCCGGCGGTCGACTCGGAGTGGAGACAGACTTTGCGTCGGCTCGCGGGAGTTGAGGAGCAGGTGCTGGGCCTGCCGTTGCCTGCCGTCACGGAGGTGCTTGCTGAGTGCGGGCAGAAAGTGTGGCTGGGCGTCGTCCTTGATGACGAGCGCTTTGCCATCGATGGCTACGGCCTGGCGCCAGAACCGGAGGCGTCATGACGGCAGCACAGGGGCCGGGGGCGGGTTCAGAGCCGGAGGGCTATGCAATCCCGGCGAAAGCGGTTGAGGCGGAAAAGACAATCCGCAACAGTCGGTTTGTTGCTCGGGCGGAGCCCGTGGGCGATCGCAATGAGGCACTCGAGTGTGTGGCGAGCGCGCGCGCCCGCCACCCTGAGGCCCGCCATCATTGCTGGGCGTTTCTGGTCGGTGACCCTGGGTCGGCAAGTGCGGCGGCCACGGATGACGACGGTGAGCCCGGGGGCACGGCAGGTCGGCCGATTCTCCGGGTTGTCGAGCACAAGGGCATCGGTGATGTCCTGGTCGTGGTCTCCCGGTATTTCGGCGGTATCAAACTGGGTGCCGGCGGGCTGACCCGCGCCTACGCCCAGGCGACCGAGGCAGTTCTTGCTGCTTTGCCACTGGCCCAGCGCACGATCATGCTGCGCTGCCTGGTCTCGGGTCCCTTCGCGGCCGAGCATGGCTTGCGGAGGTGGGCTGATGTCCGGGACGTCCGGGTTGACGCGGTCCGGTATAGTAATGGTGTCAATCTATGGCTGTCTCTGCCGCGCGACGCGTATGCGGATCTGGCGGAACTGTGCGCCGCGCGGAGCCTGACCCTGCAAAACGAGCCCGAACAACCATGACTGATTCTGAGCGCAAGCGCCTGGAGAACGAACTCAACCATGCCCTCGGCAGCGCCTGCGAGTCGGCTCGGGAAGAAGTGCCCGGATTCCAGTGGGTCACGCACATTGTGGACTTCAGTGACGTGCGCAGCAGTATTCAGGTCATCTGGGTTTTTGACAGCAACCGAAGCCTCGCCTGTGCCCTGCGTGACGGCTATGAGTCGTACTTGACCCATCTCGCCAGCGAGGCGCTCAGCGAGGCCGGGGTTGCTGTCAGCGACATCCGTCAGCACGTGGATTTTGATAGCGAGGAAGAGTGCGCGCGCGTGCATGGCGGCGACTGGAAAGTGCGCCTGACGGCGGAGCCCGAACACTTCCACTGAATCCGCTGGACGGCCAGGGGTTGCGGCGTCCACGTTCGATCCCAACATCTCGAATAAGCGATAACAAGCGAGGTGACCGTGCCCCTGTTTCTGTTGATTCTCGTCGTCGTCCCTCTGGTGGAGTTGTTCATCCTCATCGAGGTGGGCCAGGTTATTGGCGCCCTGTGGACTGTCGGGTTGTGCGTGGCTACGGCTGTCGGCGGTGGTATGTTGCTGCGACAGCAGGGGCTGGAGACGCTCCGGCGGGCCCGTGCCAAGATGGATCGTGGCATTGTCCCGGACCTGGAACTTTCCGAGGGCCTGGCCCTCGCCGCCGGCGCGGTGATGCTACTGACACCGGGCTTTGCGACGGACGTGCTCGGGTTTGGCTGCGTCTTTCCGGTGACCCGCCGATGGTTACTGATCGCACTGGCAAACCGGCGGGCAGCCGCACGTCCGCGGCAACAGCCCGACGCCTCCGGTGGCCGGGACGCCATCGAGGGAGACTATCAGCGGCGCCCATCGGGTCGGGACGAGTGACGGAACTCCGGTTCGCGTGACCGGTCCCAGCGCAGAGCGCCGAAAACGTCGTGCGACAGCGAAATCATAACGAGGAAGACACCATGCTCCAACGAGTGGCGTTGGCCGTTACGATGACACTCCTTGTGCTCCCGGCAGTGGCTGTGGGGCAAGCCGGCGGTGCCGGAATGCCGGGCGGTGCCGCGCCGGGCTCGGGGGCTGGCATGCCGGGCGGCGGCCCCGGGGGCCCGGGTGGCCAGGGGCAGGGCGGCGGTGCGCCGCCTGATCCCGGGCCACCGGTTCGCGAGGAGATCCAGCAGGATCAGCGGGCAGGCGCTGACCCGCATCGGTCCAATCCGGCCAGTCTGCCCTCCGAATCGAACGGCCCGGGCGACATGCCCGGCCCGGCCAGGGCCGGCGAAGTCCCGGGGCAGCAGGGCGGTAATCCGGGACGCGGTCGCGGCCCTGCGTCCGATGGTGGCGGGGCTGCGGGTCGTCCCGGGGGATCGGGCCCCGCACCTCAACCCGGGCAGCCCGGGCAGCCCGGCCAGCCCGGGCAGCCGGCCGGCGGTGTGACGCAGCCGTGAGGGCGTTCAAGCGGCGTTAGCCCGCTGGCCGGAGGCATGCCGCCCCCGCCAGGCTTGCTCTGCGCGCCGGGCGTCAGTCGCCGATCAGGGAAAAGAACGGTTGAATGGAAAAGTAGAGTATCGCGGCGATAATGCCCAGGTAAGCCAGATTCCGCCCGGGCGCGCGACGGAATAGTGTTGCCAGCGTCTCCTGCGTGCCTTCCTGCTGACGCCGCTGCTGCTCGACCCGTGCCTGGTGCACGCGCTCTTGCTGGTAATCATCCAATAGTCGTCGGGCCTGGGCGTACTGGTCGCCGTCACGAATCCAGATGGCGCCCATGCTCAAGCCCCAACGATTCGGCGGTGTTTCATAGTAGGCGACGGCATGCTCGTCAAGCAGTGCCCGCACGGCGTCTGCCTCGTCCTCGGGGACGCCCCGCAGGTTCATGAGTAGTTTGGCCATGCGTGCCTCCCGTCCTTTGCTTCATGCTAACGTAACTGACGCTGGCAACCCTCAGACAGGTCGGGCTTAGCCCGAGTTGCCTGGAGTTGAGTCGTCGTTTCTGTACGTCGCAAGGTTTCCGTTCATGGGCATGTGGTTCTCCGGGGCTCTCGGGCTTGTGCTTCTGCTGGTGGCGACGCTTCACTTGTGGTTGCTGCTGCGTGTCGGTCCGGCGCCGGAGCGTGAGCCCTTCGATGGCGTGCGCTACCGCATCGGCGCGGGGAGCGCCTATCTGCGCCGCCCGGTTACGCCCTGCGGCACTGTGGTAGCGGTCCATGGTTTTCTCCAGAGCCCTGCCTATTTCCGGGATCTGTACCAGGACCCCGAGACGGAACTCATACTCGTGGGTTGCAGTGGTTATCACGCGGCGTTGCACACGCGGGGCGAGGATGCCGTGGCAACCGTGCAGGAGCCGGCGTCTGCACCCGGGACCATCGATCATGACGCCGAGCTCCTGATCGGCGTGTTGGAGACGCTGGTGAGTACCCGTCGAGTCCGGGTTCACGGCCATTCCCGCGGCGGTGGCGTGGTGCTGGAAGCCGCGCGCCGGCGTCCGGACCTGTTCGTCGGCGCTCAACTGCTGCTGGAGGCGCCCGCGTTGCCGGGTGGCTCGCTGCCCCGAACCCCGCCACGGGCTCTGGTGGAGTTGTTGCCGTGGTTTCTGCCGGCCTGGCGGCAGCAGCCGATCAACCGGCGCAACCAAGTCCTCTGGGGCGATCTGGAGAACGCGCGCAAGCGCGCGCTGATCGCCGCCATGCCGTGCAATGTACGCCGGGCCCTGGTGGCCCGGCGAAGCCTTCTGGATATCCTGGCCTGGTTCCGGCGCGATCCGGCCGCGTTCGCGCGGTCGCTAAGCGGCGCGGATGTCCTGGTCGCGGGCCGGGACTGTATCCTCGATCCCATGACCATGCGGCGTACTGCACGGGCGGGTGGGGCCCATGTCCGGGCGGTTCCCGGTTGCAGTCATTTCATCACTCTGGATCGACCGGATGCGCTACCGGCATTGCCGGCCCGCGCGCAGGGTGCCGACGGCGTATGATCCGGCTGCGATGCCACGCCGGAGTATTGTGTTGGGACGCGGGAGGCCGCTTATGGTGCTTGTTGGCTGTGCGGGCTGGCGCCTGGCGCCCGAGACGCGGGACCGGTTCCCCGAGGGCGGGACACACTTGCAACGCTATGCGGGCGTGTTTGCGGCGACGGAGATCAATGCGAGCTTCTACCGGAGTCAGCGGCGGAGCTTGTACGCCAAGTGGGCGCGAGAGGCGGGCGCCGGCTTTCGTTTCGCGGTCAAAATGCCGCGAGCGCTTACCCATAAGGCCCGGTTGCGGCATACGGACGGCCTGGACGCCTTTCTGGAGGAAGTGGCCGGGCTTGGGGATCAACTGGGTCCACTGCTTTTGCAGCTACCGCCGTAGCTCGCACTGGAGCCGACCAACGTGGATGCGTTCCTGACCAGTCTCCGCGAGCGGTTCGCCGGCTCGGTGGTCTGTGAGCCAAGGCATTCCAGCTGGTTGAGTGCCACGGGCGAAGAACTGCTGGCTCGCCACGGAGTAGCGCGGGTGGCCGCTGACCCACCTGTGACAGCGCACGGAGCCGTGCCGGGTGGTGACACGCGGCTGTGTTACTACCGGTACCACGGGAGCCCGGACCGCTTTCACTCCGCGTATAGCGATGCGTTCCTGAGGCAACAGGCCGAGTCAATGATCCGGGGCACGGATGAGACGTGGTGTATTTTCAATAACACGGCGACAGCAGCCGGTATCGACAACGCCCTGACACTCCAGCGCTACGTCCAGGACCTCGGGGCAAGGGAACACTGAAGGCAACAGGCTCGGAGGCGAGCTGAATGACGGAAGACAATCTCCGGGTCATCCTGGTTGAGCCGTCGCTGGCCGGAAACATCGGGGCAGCCGCGCGGGCCATGAAGACGATGGGTCTCACGCGTCTGGATCTGGTGGCGCCCCGGCAGTTCCCGCATCCCGATGCCGAAGCCATGGCCAGTGGTGCCGGGGACGTGGTGGCCGGTGCCCGCGTTCATGCGACTCTTGCCGAGGCCCTTACCGGAGTGCGCCGGGTCGTTGGGTTGTCGGCGCGCCCACGCAGCCTGTCCGTTCCCGTGGCCACGCCGCGGGAAGTCGCACCGGTTCTGCAGCAGGAGGCCGAACACCACCCGGTGGCACTGGTGTTCGGGCGCGAGAGAACCGGGCTCACGAACAACGAACTGGATCTGTGTCAGTGGCTTGTGCGAATCCCGGCCAACCCGGATTACAGTTCCCTCAACCTCGCCGCCTCGGTGCAGTTAATCGCCTATGAGTTGTACCAGGCCGGGGGCGGGTCGGACTCGGTGGATGCCGTCGCCCGGCAACCGGCTCCGAGTGATGAAATGGAACGCCTGTATGCCCACCTTGAGCGGGTCTTGCTGCGGATTGCGTTTCTGGCGCCGGACAACGCCACGCTGATGCGGCGCCTGCGGCTGCTCCTGGGGCGCGCGGAGCCCGACGACAACGAAGTCCAGATCCTGCGTGGAATCCTGGCGCAAGTCGAGAAGTCCTTGCCCCGGCGGGGCTCCTGATTCCGGCGCCGTTATGACGCTCTTACTAACCTTTAAGGAGGTAAAAAGGGTAGTAATTGCCGGGTACTGCGTGGATTGGCTACCATACGCCAAGATAAGCAAGGCCCCGGGGCGGTGTTGTCGTCCTCCCTCTCGTGGTCAGTCCGCGGCCGAGCATATCCCCGGGTTTGGCGTGATCGGGATGTCACACTTCGACGATCGGTCCGGTCCTTGTTTGCCTCCGATGCGCAATGATCCCGGTGACCCCCACTCACCGTTCCCACTGACTCAAAGGTTTCTATGTTTGCGCGTATTCGAGAGGACATCCGCTGTGTGAGGGAGCGTGATCCCGCGGCTCGGAATGCCTTTGAGATCCTCACCTGCTACCCGGGCGTGCACGCGCTTTTGTGGCATCGGCTGTGCCACCGGCTGTGGCACTGGCGCCTGGGTTGGCTCGCGCGCTTCCTGTCGTCCCTGGCGCGCTGGCTCACTGGCATCGAGATCCACCCCGGGGCACGCATCGGTCGACGGTTCTTCATTGACCACGGCATGGGCGTGGTCATCGGCGAGACCTCCCGGATCGGTGATGACTGTACGCTCTATCACGGCGTCACGCTGGGGGGAACCAGCCGCGAGCCGGGGCAGCGTCACCCCACGCTCGAGAACGACGTGGTCGTGGGGGCTGGTGCGAAGGTGCTTGGTCCGGTCACGGTGGCGACCGGTGCCCGGATCGGCTCCAACGCGGTGGTGATCAAGGATGTCCCGGCGGGCGCGACCATGGTGGGGATCCCGGCGCGTATGGCCGGGCGTCGCGAAGAGAAGACCCCGCAGCGCGAGGCGACGGCCCGGAAGATCGGTTTCGATGCCTACGGCACCACCGATATGCCCGACCCGGTGAGCCAGGCGATCAACAGCATCCTGGACCACATCCACGTCACCGACGAACGGCTCGTCGAGATCTGCAAGGTCATTCGGGATCTCGGTGGCCGTCTCCCGGATGCGCGCATACCGGATCTCGACTGCAGCCGTTTCGAAAACGGGCGTCAGCCTTCCGAGAGTCACGCCACCGCTGATGACGAGGGAGATCCCGATGACCGGTCAGGATGACACCGGCGTCTACCTGGATCATGCGGCCACGACCCCGGTGGACGACCGGGTTGCGGCGGTCATGACCGCAGCCCTGACCCGGGAGGGGACGTTCGGGAACCCCTCTTCGGCCCACCCCTGGGGTCGCGCTGCGGCGTCACTGGTGCAGCACGCCCGGGAACAGGTCGGGGCGTGTATTGGAGGCGATCCCGACGGCGTTGTCTGGACGTCGGGTGCCACCGAGGCGGATAACATGGCGGTCCTTGGGTGCGCCCGGTTCCAGCGTGAACGCGGTCGCGGCGACCACGTGGTGAGTGTGCGCACCGAGCATCCCGCGGTGCTGGAGCCGGTGGAGCAGCTGCGGCGCGAGGGCATGCGGGTGACGCTGCTATCACCGGAGCCGGACGGCAGCGTTACCCCGGCGGCGGTAGCGGATGCACTGGAGGAAGACACGGTTCTGGTCTCGGTGATGCACGTGAACAACGAGATGGGGGCCGTCCAGGACATCCCCGGGATTGCGGCGGTGCTGGACGAGCACCCGGCGCGGTTGCACGTGGATGCGGCACAGAGCACGGGTCGGTTACCGCTGGCCGTTGAGGACTGGGGCGTCGATCTCCTGTCGCTGTCGGGCCACAAGGTTTATGGCCCGAAAGGCGTCGGCGTCCTGTGGCTTCGGCGCCGACCGCGGGTGCGCCTGACCCCGCTTCTGCACGGGGGCGGTCAGCAGGCAGGCATGCGGCCCGGTACACTGGCACCACACCTGATTGCCGGCATGGGTGAGGCGTGTGCCATTGCGGCGTCCGAAGGACCTGCAGAACGGGAGCGGCTCGCGGAGCTGCGCGTCCGGCTCCGGGACCGGTTGCTGGAACTCGACGGCGTGCGGCTCAACGGGCAGTGGCACGGGGCGCCCCATATCCTGAATCTGAGCTTTGGCTGCGTTCATGGCGATGCCCTACGCGCCGAAGTGCAGCACCTGGGGTTATCTGCCGGCTCCGCCTGCAGCAGTGGCGGTGGTGGTGCATCGCACGTGCTGCGGGCCATGGGTGTGCCGGATGCCCTGGCCCATGCCAGTCTGCGGTTCAGTCCCGGTCGCTGGACGACACGCGCCGATGTGGATGCGGTGGTGGACAGCGTCGCCGCCGGTGTCCGTCGACTCCGGGGACTGTCGCCGGCGTGGGATGCCTTTCGCGCCGGCTCCGAGCTGGGTTCGCTCTACCGGCGCCCGTCACTGGTCGGGTAGTCGCCCGGCTCCTGGCAGGGCAGAAGGCCGCGACGCGAAGGCGTGGCGAGACCATGTCGAGCGGCGCCAACGCCGCAAGACCGGCCCCTTGGGGCGCCCGCAGGGAGGCTCTGCCGCGTCCCAGCGCCGCTGGCGCCTCCTCTTTGTGGCGTCACTGCGCCTGCGTCGACGCGCCTTGCTCTCAAGACGCGGCAGAGCCTCATCAAGCGTACGAACTTTTGTTAAACGACACTTGGAAGCTGTCTGAGGGGATACGCGATTGGGTCCGCTTGCTTGGCAACACTACAGGGAACCCTGTGGGGTCGCGGGCGAGTGGCTGAGAGGCGACCGTGTTGCAACGGGCGCGGCCGGGGCCGTGTCGGACGGCGTGCAAGTGATCATGCAGTTGCGCGTTGCCGAAAACGGACTCATCGATGCGGTGCGATGGCAGGCCATGGGCCCGCCGGAAGTGATTGCCGCCAGCAGCTGGCTAGCCACGACCCTGCCAGGGGTGTCCGTTGCGGCTGCCGGGGAATGGAGTGCGGTCGCCTTGGTCCAGGTGCTGGAACTCTCGACCGAAGCCACCTCGCACGTCCTCGCGGTCGAGGACGCGCTCACACAGGCACTGGTATCACTGCCCAGCCTCTGATCGTCGCCTCAAATTGCCGGGCAGGGGTGCACGCGTTAGACTTGGCGCCCTTATTGCGGCTGTGCCTGAACGCAGCCGCGCACGAACAATCAAACCACGCAATCGGAGTTGCCGGATGGCCGTTGAACGTACCCTTTCCATTATCAAGCCTGACGCGGTCGCCAAGAACGTGATCGGTGAACTGTACAACCGCTTTGAGAAGGCCGGGCTGCAGGTCGTCGCCGCGCGCATGACCCATCTCTCGCGCGACGAGGCAGAGGGTTTCTATGCGGTACACAAGGAGCGCCCTTTCTTTGATGCGCTGGTGTCGTTCATGACGTCGGGGCCGATCATGGTCCAGGTTCTGGAAGGTGACGACGCCATTCGCAAGAATCGCGAGATCATGGGTGCCACCAATCCCGAGGAAGCCCTGGCGGGAACGATCCGCCACGATTACGCTCAGAGTATCGACGCCAACGCGGCGCATGGCTCGGACTCGCCGGAAACGGCCAAGCAGGAAATCGAGTTTTTCTTCAAGACTGATGAAATCTGTACCCGTTAAAGTCGTCGCCGAGAACGCCCCTGCCGCGGGCGAGGCGCCTCAGAAACTGAACCTGCTGGGGCTCGACCGGCAGGGGCTGGAGCGGTTTTTCGCCGAAATGGGCGAAAAGCCCTTTCGCGCGTCCCAAATCCTGAAATGGGTGCATGCTCGGGGCGTGACCGACTTCGAGGCCATGACGGATCTGAGCAAGAAACTGCGTGCCCGGCTCGCGGAGACCGCGGAAGTACGCGTTCCCGAAGCGACCATGGACGAGGTCTCCAGCGACGGCACCCGGAAATGGCTTTTGCAGCTCGATGGGTCGAACGCCATTGAAGTGGTGCTGATCCCCGAGAAGCACCGCGAGACCCTGTGTATCTCGTCCCAGGTCGGCTGTGCCCTGGCTTGTACCTTCTGCTCCACGGGTTATCAGGGCTTCAACCGCAACCTTTCAACGGCGGAGATTGTCGGCCAGCTGTGGTACGTCAACCAGATTCTGCGGCGCGAAGGGCGGGAAGTGAGGAACGTGGTGTTCATGGGCATGGGCGAGCCGCTTATGAACTTCAAGAACGTCATGCCGGCCTCGGAACTCATGAAAGATGATCACGCCTACGGCTTGTCCAAGCGGCGCGTGACCCTGAGCACCTCCGGTGTCATTCCGTATCTGGACAAGATGACAGAGGTGAGCGATATCAGCCTGGCGGTGTCGCTGCATGCGCCCAACGATGCGCTGCGCGACGAGCTCGTGCCGTTGAACCAAACCTATCCCATCGCGGATCTGCTGGCTGCCTGTCACCGCTACATTCAGGACAAGCCACACCGAACGATTACCTGGGAATACGTCATGCTCGATGGCGTCAATGACAGTGATCAGCATGCGCACGAGCTGGTGGAGCTGCTTCGCGGGATCCCCTCCAAGGTCAACCTGATCCCGTTCAATCCGTTTCCCGAAGCTCCCTACCAGCGCTCCAGTGAACAGCGGATCCAGTCGTTCGCGGCGATTCTCAATGCGGCCGGGCTGGTGACGACAACGCGCAAGACCCGGGGTGAGGACATCGACGGTGCTTGTGGTCAGTTAGTGGGTCGGGTAGCGGACCGCACCCGGCGTCAGGAAAAGCTGGCTCGGCGGGCGGAGGCCGGACGCGCATGAGGCTTTCGGGCGTAGGTTGTGTGCTGGTAGCCGCACTTGTTCTGGGCGGTTGTGCAGCGGATAGCGAGAATCGTGAGGCGGCCGAGATCCACACCCAACTCGGGATCAATTACCTTCAGCGGGGCGATCTGAACCAGGCGCAGGAAGCTCTCGAGAAGGCGCTGGCCCGGGATAGTGGCAATGCCGAGGCTCACTCGGCCATGGCGGTGCTCAACGAACGTCTGGAACGCTACGACAAGGCGGGGCATCACTTCCAGCGCTCGCTGTCTCTGGATGGTGATCAGCCATCGGTGCGCAACAATTACGGCAGTTTCCTGTGCAGCCGTGGGCGTTACGAGGAGGCTGACGAACAGTTCCAGCAGGCAATTGACAATCCACTCTACGAGCGTAGCTATGTAGCCCTTGCGAATGCCGGGCAGTGCGCGTTGCGAGATGAGCGTCGCGACGATGCCGAGGAGGCGTTCCGGCGGGCTCTGGAGGAACGCCCTGATTTCCCTGTGGCTCTGCGGCGCATGGCACGGCTTCAGCTTGAAAAAGGCGATGCCGAAGCCGCTCAGCGCTACTACGAGCGCTTCGCGCA
>JAWOFB010000388.1:0-3045 GCA_046482445.1 Ectothiorhodospiraceae bacterium
CAGGGCGGGCCAGTTACGGAAGCGGCCGAAATCGTGCTCCGCGAGCCAGTCCATGTACCGGGCCATGTTGCTCTTGTGCAGCGCCCGCTCGCTGGGTTGCCACAGGATCTCGCCGGCCATTGTTGCCTCCACTGGTGTCGGTTCGCTGGGTGCGTTCATTGCATGTGCCAGCCGTGGCTGACCACCACGGACTGTCCCGTGAGCGCATTCGACGGGAAGGCAGCCAGGTGGATGGCCACCTCGGTGACGTCCTCGAGCGTGGTGAACTCCTGGTCCACGGTCTGCTTGAGCATCACGTCGCGGATGACCTCCTCCTCGGAGATGCCCAGGTCCCGTGCCTGCTCGGGGATCTGTTTGTCCACCAGGGGTGTGCGCACGAACCCGGGACAGATGATGTTGCTGCGAACCCCGTGGGCCGCACCCTCCTTGGCCACTGACCGGCACAAGCCGCCCAGGGCGTGCTTGGCGGCCACGTAGGGGGCCTTGAGCGGGGACGCCTCCTTGGAGTGGACGGAGCCCATGTAGATGATGGCGCCGCCGCCGTCCTGCGCGTACATGTGCTGGAGCGCGGCGCGCGTCACCAGAAAGGCGCCGTCCAGGTGGACGGCCATGACCTTGCGCCAGTCGCCGAAATCCAGCTCGTGGAGCCCCGCGATGTGCTGGATCCCAGCGTTGGCGACGACTACATCGATCCGGCCCCATTGTGCGGCGACCTGCTCGAAGCCCGTGGCCACCTGCTGTTCGTCGGTGACGTCCATGCCCACGGCGATCGCCTCGCCCCCCGCGGCGTTGATGGCTTCCACGGCGTCCTGAGCGGCGCCGGCCGTGATGTCGCTGACAGCCACCCGGGCACCCTCCCGGGCATAGCCCTCGGCAATGGCCCGGCCGATGCCGCGCCCGGCACCGGTAATCACAGCGACCTGGTCTTGCATGCGCATTGTTGCTTCCTCCATTCGGGTGCTGATGCTTGCTCGTGGTGCCGCTTCAGCGGCCCAGCAAGGCGTTGGGCAGTCCCAGGATCAAGCTCGGGAACAGGGCCATGAGCCCGCAGGCGAGCACGATGAGGGCGCAGAACGGGATGACGGCCTTGTACAGGTCCAGGGTCTGCACCTCGGGCGGCGCGACACCCTTGAGGTAGAACAGCGCGTAGCCGAACGGGGGCGTCAGGAACGAGGTCTGGAGAATGACCGCATTCATGACCACGAACCAGAGTGGATCGTGGCCCATGTTCTGCGCGATGGGCAGCATGATCGGGAAGCTCAGGAGCACGATCCCGGTCCAGTCCAGGAACATGCCCAGAATGAAGACCAGGAACAGCATGAGTACCATGACGCCGACGTCGCCGCCGGGCGCGCTCATGATCATCTGCTGGACGAACTCCATACCCCCGCCGCGGGAGAACACGCCGGTAAACGCCGTGGCGCCGACGATGACGAACATCACCATGGTGGTGGTCTTGCTCGCCTCGATCAGGGTGGTAAAGACGGTTCGCACCGAGCGGTCGCCGAAGATCAGGAAGAGGATGAACGCCAGCAGCGCGCCGATGGCCGACGCCTCGGTGGCCGTGGCGATGCCGAAGAACAGCGCCCCCAGAACACCCAGGATGAGCACCATGGGCGGCAGGACATACTGCACCAGCATGACCAGCAGGCGGGTGGTTGTTGTCTCGGCGCGCTCGGCGGCGCTGACCGGTGGGCCCATGTCCGGGCGAATGCCGCAGACCACCAGCACGTAGATGGCGTACAGCGCACCCAGGATCAGCCCCGGCACCAGGGCGCCGGCAAACAACGCGCCCACGGACACCGGCGAGTAGCTGGCCATGAGCACCAGCATGATGCTGGGCGGTATCAGGATCCCGAGGCTGCCGCTGGCCATGATGACGCCGGAACTCAGGGACTTGTCGTAGCCGTACTTGAGCATGGGCGCCAGCGCGATCATGCCCATGACGGCGATGGACGCACCGACAATGCCCGTGGTCGCGGCCAGCAGCACGGAGACAACCACCACCGTCAGGGCGAGACCGCCACGAACCCGGCCGAGTAGCAGGCGCATGACACTGAACATGAGCTCGGTCACCCCCGAGTCGTTGAGAAACCGGGCCATGAGAATGAACAGTGGGATGGCCACCAGGACATAATTGTCCATGGCGCGCCCGTAGATGTTGCTGATAATGGTGCCGAAGACCTCCGGCCCCGGGCCGAAAAAGGCCCCGACAACGGCGACGCCACCGAGGACGAAGGGTAGGGGATGGCCCATGAAAAGCCCCAGCAGCAGGCCGCCGAACATCAACAGCGTGAGCATTTCCGGACTCATTCAGCGGCCTCCTCGCGCAGGGTGTTGATGGCGCGCAGCACGATGCTGATTGCCTGGAGCAATAGCGCCACGCCGGTGATCACAAGGACCGCCTTCACCGGGTAGACGGGCAGCGAGACGATGCCGTAGGTGGTCTCGCCGCGGACCCAGGAACGCGCCGCGTAATCCCAGCTGTATTCCAGATAGATCCAGATAAAGGGGGTGAAGAACAGGGCGTAACCGAGCAGTTCAAGAATCGCCTGCCCCTTGCGCGAGAGCAGCTGCTTGAAGACGTCCACTTCCACGTGGGCCCGCCGGTACAGGCCATAGGCGCCCATGAGCATGAAGTGCACGCCGTAGACCTGTTTGGTGACGTCGAACGCCCAGTCGCTCGGGCGCCCGAAGAAAAAACGCATGGCGATGTCGTAGACCACGATCAACGCGATGATTGCGATCAACGGTGCCACGATGCGGCCGAACCAGTCGTTCAGCCAGTCGATGATCGAGGCGATGGTATTCATCAGCCGTAGCCTCCCGTGACGGGGAATAAGCAGGACTCCGGCAGTCGGTCGCCGGAGCGCCGCCGGGGCGCTGTCCGGCGCCCCGGTTGCGGTCTGTCGGCTGGTCAACCCAGCCGTGTCAGCCTGCCGTTATTCCTCCATGCACTCTTTGATCTTCTCCAGGGAGGGCAGCTCCTCGATGGTGCGACTGAGATTGAAGGGCACCGAGATATCCCGCCAAGCTGCGTAATCT
>JAWOFB010000003.1:0-2758 GCA_046482445.1 Ectothiorhodospiraceae bacterium
CAAGCAGCATGAGCGTGGCGGGCTCGGGGACTTGCTCAGGGGGGACAAAGTCGTCGCCCTCAACACCGTAGAGCCTTACGTTGGAAAGATCTCCCGTTTCCTTGCCGTCTATAGCCACGCTCCACGTGCCCATTACCCCCAGGCCAGTCGTGCCGCCCTCCGTCAGAACACCGCCGCTGTCGACGGCACGCTCATCCCAATAAAACGAGATGAAATCTGGCTGTGCATTCGCGCCGAATTTGAAGACAAGGACGACATCCTCGAGCCCACCGGCGATTACAAACGTCCCGCTGGTGCCATCAATCCCGGAAATGGTCATGTACGTTCCAGTCGCATTTGCATTCAACTCTTCGAGTTTGGGTCGGAACGTATCGTCCGGAACGTTACCCGCGAAAGCGCCGGATACCCCGCACGACCAATCCCTTTCTGGATCGATAGTCACCGTCCGATTCTGACCCTCGTCCAGGCTCTCGGGGCAGGTCAGGGTTGACGCCAAGCCGGGCGCTGAAAGTGCCAGCGCCACCAGGGCGACCGCACTTACAGTCAATGTTTTCATAGCATTCTCCCTAGATTGGGAAGTGTTGGGATCGTGGGCTGGTTTCGATGAGACCTGGTTTCCGGTTCGTCGCGCCGCCAAAGCCAGTCGCTCTAACTCGAAGCAAACCCCATGCCAACCTGACAAAACCCAAGGAAAACAACCGCATCAGAATCCGGATCCCCGGGCCCAACCAGCCGCGTCACCTATTGTGTAAAAAAGGCTGACACCGGCCTTGGCGCTGGCGCGGGCAATCCGACCGGTGCGCACGCACGCGCGGTCAACGTATCTCCTCCAGGAGTTGCGCCGCCTTCGGACGGTCGGCAAAGTCCGCGGTCCCGTCCTCCAGCAGTGCGGTCAGTTCCGCGCGCGCCTCCTGCACGCGCCCGGCCTGCGCCAGGGCATACGCGAAGCGGTAGCGGACTTCGGGATTGTCGGGCAGCGCGGCAGAGGCCGTCTCGAGAAGGGGCACCGCGCGCTCAACGTCACCCTCGCTCACCAGGACCCAGCCGAGGGTACCAGCAACCTCCGGCACTTCCGGCGCGCTCGCGTAGGCGCGCTCGGCGAGTTCCAGGGCGCGGGGGTCGTCGATGGACTCGTACACATACGCGAGGTTGTTGAGGACCAGCAGGTTGTCCGGATACACGCGCAACAGGTCTTCGTAGTGGCCGGCGGCCTCGGCATGCTCGCCGAGGCGAAGCTGGACCTCGGCAAGATGAAACCGCACGGTGTCCTCGTCCGGGTATTGCGCGAGACGGTCGCTCAGCAGCGCGGCGGCCTCCCGCTCCTGTCCCGTCTGGCGAAGGGCCTGCGCGGCCGCAACCGCCCGCTCCCCGGTCGGGGCGTGTTCATAGGCCGCCCGGTGTGCGCGCGCCGCACCCGCCGCATCTCCCGCCCGGGCGTGCAACTGGCCCTGGATCGAATAGCCAACGGCCACGGTGCCCGGATGTTCCTGCAGCCGCTCGGCGAGTTGCAGGGCCTCCTCGGTCTGGCCCTCGCGGACCTCCAGCCGGGCGAGCCGCTCGAGCGCCTCTGCGTGCGCAGGTTCGAGCTCCAACGCGCGCCGGTACTGGGCGCGTGCGTCCGGGATGCTCGCCGCCTGTTCGAAGACGGTCCCGAAGATCACGCGGTTGTCGGCCGTGTCGCGCGCCTGGCCTGCCGCCTCGCGCAGGGTCTCGACGCCCTGTGTACGCTGGCCCGCCCCGAGATGGGCGCGCGCGAGCAGCGTGAGCACCTGCACATCGTCTGCGGCCGCCTGACGAATCGGCTCCAGCACGGACAGGGCACTGCGCGGCTCGTCGCGCTCAAGATGCTGCCGTGCCAGCACCAGCCGCGGGGCCTGCTGGTCCGGGTGCAGGCGAATGGCCTCTTGCAGCACCGGGCGCGCTGCCTCGAAGCCGTCGTCCGCCAACACGAGTTCCGCCAGCCGCAAGGAAATGGCCGGGTGCCCCGGGTTGTGCTGCAGCGACTCGCGGTAGATGCGCCGGGCCGCCGCCCGGTCTCCGCCGAGCGCCAGCACCTGCCCGAGATTGGCGGACGCCGCCGGATCGCCCGGCTCTGCCTCCAGCGCGTCTTGCAGGGCTTCCCGGGCACCGGGTTGATCGCCCATGGCGATGAAGGCGCCCGCCTTCAGATTGTGCGGCACGGCGCTCGAGGGCCAGCGTTCCACCAGGCGATCGGCTGCGTCCAGCGCCTCCGCGTACTGTTCCTCGCGGATCAGCGCGAGCACGTAGGTGGCTTCCATCTCGAGGGAGGCGTCCGACGCGTCCAGTGCGGCCTGGAACTCGCTCAAGCCCGCCGGTCCTTCGCCCGCATCGAGCAGGCCCATGGCCAGCGAGACGCGACTTGCGGGATCGGAGGGCTGCAGCGCGGCCACGCGCCGAAGATGCCCGATGCCCTCCTGGTGCTCGCCCCGCGCGAGGTAGAGGTTCCCGATGAGGTTCAGGGCCAGGACATCGTCGGGGTTGCGTCCGAGAACGGCGCGCAGCAGCGGCTCCGCACTGTCCGCGTCGCCCCGGCCGAGCTGGGCCTGCGCGAGCAGGCGCGCTGCATCGTCGGAGTCCGGGTGCGCCCGCAGGTAGGTTTGCAGTTGCACTTCCGCCTGCCGCCATTGCTGCTGAGCAAGATATGTGGCGCCCAGAAAGAACACGGCCGGCTGGAAGTCCGGGTTTCGGTTCAGGCTTTCCTGGAACGCTGTCTGGGCATCGGTGTATTCGGCCTGCC
>JAWOFB010000075.1:0-2664 GCA_046482445.1 Ectothiorhodospiraceae bacterium
GGTGCCGAGGGCAGCGACACCATGCAAGATGACAGCACTTCGGGTGCCGAGGGCAGCGACACCATCCAAGAGGAGGAGGACGACGAGGACGACGACGAAGACGGCGGCGACAGCGACTGGTAACCACCGCCAGCCTTCGTAACAGTCAAAAGCCAGCCCGCGGGCTGGCTTTTCTCGTTTCGAGGGGATAATCAGGCATCGCCCGTGCCTTCCACAACACGCTTTTTCTGCCGCCCGAACTCCAGCATCCGGCCCAGGGACACCAGCGCCTGCTCCGCCACCTCCGGGTCCACAAAGACCTCGTTGCCGCCCTGCTCCAGCGTCGCGGCCAGGGTGCGCAACCCGTTCATGGCCATCCACGGGCAATGCGCGCAACTCGTGCATGTGGCGCCGCGACCGGCCGTGGGTGCTTTCACGAAGGTCTTCTCGGGCGCCGCCTCGCGCATCTTGTGGAAGAGCCCAGCATCCGTTGCGACGATAAAGGTTTCGGCATCGCTGCCGGTCACCGCCTTGAGGAGCTGGGACGTGGAGCCCACCACGTCGGCGCAGGCAATCACCTCCGCCGGGGACTCCGGATGCACCAGCACCTCGGCACCCGGGTTGTCGGCCCGCATGCGCTGGAGCTCCACCGCCTTGAACTCCTCGTGGACGATGCAGGCGCCGTCCCACAGCACCATGTCCGCGCCGGTCTGGTCCCGGACATAGGCGCCCAGATACTTGTCCGGCGCCCAGAGGACCTTCTCGCCGCGCTCGTGGAGGTGGCGCACCACGTCCAGGGCGATGCTGGAGGTCACCACCCAGTCCGCGCGGGCCTTCACGGCGGCGCTGGTATTGGCATAGACCACCACGGTGCGGTCCGGGTGTTCATCGCAGAAGCGCGCGAAGGCCTCCGGCTGGCACCCCTCGTCCAGCGAGCAGGTGGCCTCCAGCTCGGGCATGATCACGCGCTTGTCCGGGCTCAGGATCTTGGCGGTTTCGCCCATGAAGCGCACGCCGGCCACCACCACCGTCTGCGCCGGGTGGTCGTAGCCGAAGCGGGCCATCTCCAGGGAGTCAGAGACGGTGCCGCCGGTCTCGTCCGCCAGGATCTGCAGATCCGGCGCGGTGTAGTAATGCGCCACCAGCACCGCGTTCTGCGCCTGCAACTGCGCGCGGATACGGGCCATCAGCTGCTCGCGCTCGCCCTCGGCCAGCGTCTCGTTGGCGCTGAACGCCTCCTCGCGGAAGAACCGCACCGGCGCCTCTGCCCGAACCGCCTCTGCATTGCTCATGGCATTACCTCCTGCTCTAGCAGAATGCTGGAGAAGGGCTTCCCGCGCCTTTTCCAGCGCGCCGCATCCCGTTCATGCCGGTACGCGGCTTCGCTGGCGGGCCGCTTGTCAGCCGCCCGCCAGCCCCGTTGCTACTTGATCAGTTCCACCCGGTCGGACCGGGTGACCCGGAACAGCCGCGCGGGGCGGTGCTTACCCGCACGGAAGCGCTCTCCGGTCTCTTCGATACAGGGCAGGTTACGCACCCGCTTGCGGAAATTCCGCTTGTCCAGGGACTCGCCCAGGATGGTCTCGTAGACCGACTGCAGCTCGCTCAGCGTGAAACGCTCGCCCATGAACTGCAGGGCGATGTTCGAGTACTCCAGCTTCGCCGCCAGCCGTCGGTGCGCCAGATCCACAATACCCGCGTGATCGAAGGCCAGCTCCGGCAGGCCGTCCACCGGCCACCAGGCCAGGCGGTCCTCGGCCAGGGGCACGCCGCGCAACCGCTGCGGCGGCGCCAGGGCGTAGTAGGCCACGGACACCACCCGGCCGCGCGGGTCGCGCCCGGGCTCACCGAAGGTGTAGAGCTGCTCCAGGTACAGCCCGGCCAGGCTGGTCTTCTCCTGTAACACCCGTGTGGCGTGGCCTTCCAGCGCCTCGTCCGCGGGCACCAGCCCCCCGGGCAGCGCCCAGCAGCCGGCGAACGGCTCCTCCCGGCGCCGCACCAGCAGTACCCGCAACCGCTGCTCGGCGACGGTGAACAACACCACGTCCGTGGCCAGACCTGTCGACCCCTGCATCAAAAGATGCGACTCCATTACACGTTTCTTACGTTTAACTTAGTGTCGAGAATACACTATGTCAAGCACTGGGGCAGGAACCACGCCCGTTTCCTGCGGCACTGCACCAAAATGGACCGCTCATCGGGCTGGCGTTGCAACTCATCACGTCAGGTGTAGGCGGAGACGCAACCAACCACTATAAGTGGGGCCATGCGAAACGAACGCGGCTTCACACTCATCGAGCTCATGATCACGATCGCCATTGCCGCGATCCTGATAACCGTTGCCGTACCGGGCTTCCAGAACCTGCTGCAGAGCAATCGCGTCACGTCGTCGACGAACGAGCTCATCACGGCCATCGCCACCGCCCGCAGCCACGCCATCCGGCGCGGTAATGACGTTCGGGTCGACCCGGACGGGGACTGGACAGACGGCTTCGTCATCGAGGAACTGGATGATTCGGGGGCAGCCACCGGACCACCTGTTCGGCAATTCGACGGGCTGGATAACACGCTGGCCATCGACGACGACGACGGCGGTGGCGCCCCCGGTACCCTGACGTTCGACGGACGCGGCACACTGGCATCGGAGGTCACCTTCGGCATTCAGCCATCCGACGGCTGCGACGG
>JAWOFB010000139.1:0-3056 GCA_046482445.1 Ectothiorhodospiraceae bacterium
ACGAGGTGCTGGTGGTCGACGGCGGCAGCGGTGATGACACCAGGGCGCTGGCGGAGCCGCTGGCCGACCGCGTGCTCACCGGCTCGCACGGGCGTGCGGGTCAGATGAACCACGGCGCGCGAATGGCAAGCGGTGACGTGCTGTGGTTTCTGCATGCGGACACCCGCGTGGGGCCGGAGCAATTCCGGCTCCTGCCCGTTGTCTGCCACGGCGGGCGGCGCATCTGGGGGCGGTTCGACGTGCGGCTGGACGCTGGTGGCGCGGCCTTCCGGATGATCGCTACCGGCATGAACCTGCGCTCGCGCTGGAGCGGTATCGCCACCGGGGATCAGGCGATGTTCGTGACACGGCGGCTGTTCGAGGCCGTGGGCGGCTTCCCGGAATGGCCGCTCATGGAGGATGTGGCGCTGTCGCGCGCGCTCCGGGACCGGGTGTTCCCGGTCTGCTTCCGCGAGCGGGTGACCACCTCGGCCCGGCGCTGGCAGGACAACGGTGTCTGGCGCACCGTCTGGCTCATGTGGCGGTTGCGCCTGGCCTTCTATATGGGGGCCGATCCCGAGGTGCTTCAGCGGCGTTACAACGGTGGGAGCGCGTGACAGGCAGCTGCCTGTATCCCCAGGGGCGCCTGCTGGTCTTCGGCAAGGCCCCGGTTCCCGGGCGCGTGAAATCGCGTCTGGCCCCGGCCTGGGGGCCGCAGGGGGCTTGTCGGGCGTACCAGCACCTGTTCTGCCACACCCTGACCACGGCGGTCGCTAGCCGGGC
Organism: Ectothiorhodospiraceae bacterium; assembly: GCA_046482445.1. GTDB lineage: Bacteria > Pseudomonadota > Gammaproteobacteria > Nitrococcales > Aquisalimonadaceae > Aquisalimonas. The sequence goes on from JAWOFB010000139.1 coordinate 763, forward strand.
GGCACCGGTGGAGCTGTGGTGCAGTCCCGGGCGGGCCCACCCGTGGTTGCGTGCGCGTGCCGTGGAGGCGGGTGTGGCCCTGCACGCCCAGCCGCCCGGCGATCTGGGCCGGCGCATGCATCGGGCTCTGACGACAGTGCTGCAGCGGACGCCGTTCGCCGTGATCATCGGTGCCGACTGCGCCGGGCTTGCCGCGAGTCACCTGCGAGCGGCTCTGACGGCGCTGGACGACGGCGCCGACGCGGTGTTCGGGCCGGCGGATGACGGTGGCTACGTGCTGGTGGGGTTGCGACGTCCGGAGTGGTCGCTGTTTGGCAACGTGCCCTGGGGCACGGGTGATGTCATGGATGCGACGCGCCGGCGGATGCGCCGTCTGGGTTGGGACTGGGTGGAGTTACCGGCAACGGCGGACGTGGACCGGCCGGCGGATGTGCGGCGGTTGCGCCGCGCGGGTGTGCTCGGCGGGTTGGCCTGCAGTGGGAGAGGGGCCCTCGCCGCGCCCGGTCCGGGGCGGTGATCGGGACGCTCTGGAAGGTCGGCGCGAGGGCGCGCCTGCTACGGTGATGCATACCCGCTGCAGGAGCGGCGGCCCCACCGCGAACCTTCCAGAGCGTTTGAATGCGTGGCCGGCAATGGCTACGCGCGCCGGCGCTCGTTGTGGCGCCCGGGGACAGGCAGTATCCTGACGCCTTTCGCCGTACACGGGCCATCGGAACACGGGGCGCCGGATGTTTCTGGAACGCAATCCGCGGTTTGTCAGCCGGCTCACGCGCGACACCCTGGCCATGATTCTCGCGGGTGGCCGCGGCGGCCGCCTGGCCAATCTCACCGACTGGCGGACCAAGCCGGCGGTGCCGTTTGGCGGCAAATTCCGGCTCATCGACTTCCCGCTGTCGAACTGCATCAACTCCGGCATCCGCCGGATCCAGGTACTCACCCAGTACAAGGCCCACTCGCTGATTCAGCACGTCCAGCGGGGCTGGGGCTTTCTTCGCGGCGAGTTCGGCGAGTTCGTGGAGCTGGTGCCGGCGCAGCAGCGGCTGGACCAGCCCCTTTGGTACGCGGGCACGGCGGATGCCGTCTACCAGAGCCTGGACATCGTGCGCGCCCACGACCCGGAATACGTGCTCATCCTCGCCGGCGATCACGTCTACAAGATGGACTACGGTCCCATGATTGCGCGGCACGTGGAGTCCGGTGCCGACATGACCGTGGGCTGTGTCGAGACGCCGCTGGAGCGCGCGCGCAGCTTCGGGGTCATGAGTGTGGATGAGTCGGGCCGGGTGCTGGCGTTCACCGAGAAGCCCGACGCCGCCGAGCCGGTTCCTGGCGATCCCGACACGGCCCTGGTTTCCATGGGGATCTACGTCTTCAACCGCGATTTCCTGGATCGTGTCCTGCGCGAGGACGCCGAGAACCCGGACTCCACCCGGGACTTCGGCAAGGACGTCATCCCCGAGGCCATCCACCGCGCCAAGGTGGTCGCCCATCCGTTTCGCGACCCGCAGACGGACCAGCAGCCGTACTGGCGGGATGTGGGGACCGTGGACGCCTTCTACGAAGCCAACCAGGAACTCATCGGCGCGTACCCGGAACTGGACATCTACGACGAGAGCTGGCCGATCTGGACCTACCAGGCGCAGTTGCCGCCGGCGAAGTTCATCACCTCCGAGATGGATGGCGAGGACGTCCCGGGTATCGCCGTGGATGCCATGGTCTCCGGGGGTGATATTATCGAAGGGTCGATTGTCCGGCGGTCACTGCTGTTTTCCCAGGTGCTGGTGCGGCCCGCGTCCGTGGTGGAGCAATCGGTGGTTCTGCCGGGAGTCACCGTGGGGCGGAACTGCCGCATCCGGAACGCGGTAATCGACGAGGGTTGCGAGATCCCGGACGGCACAGTGATCGGGCACGACCCGGAGCGCGATCAGTACCGCTACCACGTCTCGCCCAGGGGCATTGTACTGGTGACCGCGGAGATGCTGGGGCAGGGCGTGAGCCACGTCCGCTGACAGGGGGCGAGGATGCTCGGGGCCATTGCAGGTGACGTTATCGGCTCGGTCTACGAGCACGCGCCGGTCAAGCACAAGGACTTCCGGCTGCTGCACCACGAGTGCACCTTCACCGACGACACCGTGCTCACCGTCGCCGTCGCCGACGCCCTGCTCACCGGCGCCTCGTTTGCCGACGCCCTGCAACGCTGGGCCCGTCGCTTTCCCAACCGCGGCTACGGTATCCGGTTTGCACGCTGGTTCATGGCCGCCGAGCCGGAGCCGTACAACAGCTTTGGCAATGGC
>JAWOFB010000169.1:0-9471 GCA_046482445.1 Ectothiorhodospiraceae bacterium
CGCGCCTTGCCGGCAAGCCGCACCTTGAGGCTGAGACCTGGCTTGACTTCCTTAAAGGTTAGTAAGCCGCGCGCACTGTTGGGATGGCCGGGACGACGCGTTCATCGTCGTCCGGACGCGTGTCAGCTGCCGAGGATGACCCGGTTGCGCCCGTACTCCTTGGCGCGGTAGAGCGCGGCGTCGGCGGCGACGGTCAGGCTGTCCATGGTGTCGTGCTTAGGGAAGTCAGCGACGCCAGCGCTGAAACTCACGTGAAAGGTGCCGTTCCGGCCTTCATGCTGGAGGCTGTTGAAGCTGCGCCGGATGCGCTCCAAGGTACTGGCTGCCTGCTCACCTGTCGCATCGGGCATGACAATGGCGAATTCCTCACCACCGTAGCGCCCGATGGCGTCCGAACGGCGCAGCCGCTGCTGGAGCAGGCGTGACAGGCTCCGGATGACGGTGTCGCCCACCGGGTGCCCGTGGGTGTCGTTCACCGTCTTGAAATGATCGATATCCAGCATGACGAACGCCAGCTTGCCGCCACGACGCTGCGTACGGTTGATTTCGTTGTCCAGCTCTTCCTTGATCCGGGTGTGATTGAGCAGCCCGGTGAGATTGTCCGTGACCATCATGGAGCGCAGGGTGCGCGCACGCTCGGCGCGAATGGTCACGGAACGGATGAGGTGGGCGGGCTCGATGGGCTTGACCAGGAAATCGTCGCCGCCACGGCTCATGGCGTCGAGCTGGCGGTCCACCTGGGTCTCGGCGGACAGGTAGACAATGGGGATGCTGGCATAGCGGGGCACCTGGCGCACCACGCGAGCGAGTTCGTGCCCATTGCAATGCGGCATGTACATATCCATGAGGATCAGGTCCACGTCCTGTTCCTGGAGCACGTCCAGCACCACCATGGGGTCCGCCACCGTGGTCACGCGCATGCCCGCTTGCTCGAGCAGGGAGGCGAAGTACGTCGCCTGGGTCCGGCTGTCTTCAACCAGCAGGATATTCAGGGGTTCTGGTGGTTTGGCCGGCGCGAAGTACTCCAGTCGATCCATGAGATCGTGCGTGCGCACGGGTTTCACCAGATAGGCCTCAATGCCGGCGCGCGCCGCCCGGAGGCGGTGCGCAATATCGCCGGCAGAACTCAGCACCAGCATGGGCAGACGGTCCCCCGTGGCCTCGCGCACGGCTTCGGGGATCCGTGACAGGGCCTCGTCATCCGGGAGGCCGTCGTGATCCAGCACCACCGCCAGAGGGGGCTTTTCCTGGATCGAGTCGACGAGGGCCCGTGTGTCTTCGACCACATCCACCTGGTAGCCGAAGTGCTCCAGCTGCCACCACAGCTCGCGGATGCTCGGGTCGCCGGCGCTGGCCAGGACGCACAAGCGTCCGGCCACTGTACTGCCGGCGTCCAGAGTGGTGCTTTCCGTTTCCGCATCGCCCTGGGCCTGATCCAGGGCGGCCAGATAATTATCCACCGTGCTGCAGAATTCATCGGTGATCGCCTCGTCACCGTTGAGCACCGGCTCGCACAGCAGACCCACCATGACCCCCAGCTCGGCGACTCGCGGCTGACTCTCGTCACGGGCGGTTTCCGCCAGCTCCGTGGCGCGGTCATGGACGGTCTGCAAGTCCCCGTCGCCGCTGACCACCAGACTCCAGGCCCGATACAGTCCGGCGATGCCCAGACCGGTCCCGGGGTGAGCCCCTGCGCTCGAATTGTCCCTGGTCTCGCTCATGGGCTGCGATCCTTTCTTCCGAGGCCCAAGATTAAACGATCCCCATACGGTAACCTGTGATCTGCATCCCGGCACGGGTTCAGCGATCCAACCGCCAGGGTAGGGGAACTTGAGCGAGCGCGGTAGCTTCCATGCGTGGCGGGACTGGCTGGGTCTCGCCCGGTCGCTGACCATCTACCAGCGTCCCGGGCGTCAGCGTCAGTTGCGCCGGTTGTATCGTCCCTTCGTGGCACCCGGCGATACCGTCTTTGACGTCGGTGCACACGTGGGTGACCGCACGCGGGCCTTCCACGCCCTGGGAGCCCGTGTCGTGGCCCTGGAGCCACAGCCGGGGATCCGGCGCTGGTTGTGCCGGTGCACGCGGGCCCTGCCCAACGTCACGGTTCGCCCGGAGGCGGTGGGCGCTGCTCCCGGGCAGGCGGCGCTGGCGACGAGTCCGGGCAATCCCAGCATCGCGTCCATGAGCGCGGCCTGGCGGACGGCGGTCGTCACCGGCAATCCGGGTTTCCAGGGGGTGCGCTGGTCGCGGGAGGTCACCGTACCGGTGATCACACTGGACGCGCTGATTGCCCAGTACGGTGAACCGGCTTTCTGCAAGATCGACGTGGAGGGCTATGAGCCCGAGGTCCTGGCGGGGCTCAGCGGCCCCTTGCCGGCCCTGTCCTTCGAGTTCGTCGCTGGCAGCCTGGACGGCGCGCGCTGCTGTCTGACCCGGTTGCAGACACTCGCGGAGTACCGGTTTAACGTCGTTCTCGGCGAGCAGCGCCGCTTCCTCTGGCCTGAATGGCAGTCGGCTGCGGCCGTGGACCACTGGCTGGTCGCGGGTGCCGACGGCCACCCCTCGGGCGATATCTACGCGCGGCGTGCCCCCGACCCGTAACCCTGGGTGGCGGGCTGGCAAGCCGCCCCCGGCCGATTGCTTGCCGCGCTAGTCGTCCGGCAGCGCCCGATCCAGCAAGTCGTCCAGCCAGTGGCCGGAGCGCTCGGATTTGGTGCTCAGATAACGCACGTTGTGCGGGTTCAGGGAGCCGTGCAGCGATTCGCGCGCGACCACCTGGATGCCGCCGACCTCCAGGGCCTCGACCTTGAGGGGATTGTTGGTCAGCAGCGAGACTCGGTGGATATCCAGATGCTGGAGCATGGACACGGCGGCATCGTAGTGGCGCTCGTCGGCGCTGAAGCCCAGGCAGCAGTTCGCCTCCAGGGTGTCCATGCCGTTGTCCTGCAGGTTGTAGGCCCGCAACTTGTTGGCCAGGCCGATGCCCCGGCCTTCCTGGGCCAGGTAGAGCAGCACGCCGCCGCCGGCGGCGTCGATGGTGCGGACGCTATTGCGCAGTTGCTCGCCACAGTCGCAGCGTAGGCTGCCGAACAGGTCGCCGGTGAGACAGGCCGAGTGCAACCGGACGGGGACCGGATCCGGCCAGTTGCCCGGCTCGCCGATCAGTACCGCGATATGCTCGTGCAGGCCGTTGGTCTCGCGAAAGAGAACAAAGCGGGTGGTGTCCGCATCCGCCAGTGGAATGCGGGCATCGGTCACGGGGATCGGCTCCAGCTGTGGCGCACTGGGAACCGCACCGGCATCCGCTGGCGTGATGCGTAGCAGCGTGCCATCGCGCTCCAGTCCAGCGACGGCCTCGGCATCCGCTGCCGTGGGCCTGAGCGTGATCACGGCGGGCAGCAGTCGGGCCGCCCGAGCCAGGTTGACCGCGCCCGCCTCGGCCGCATCGGCGGGCCGTGTCTGCGCCCGCTCCGGCGGCGCCGCGTCGCGCGTGGCGTCTGCCAGTGCGCGGATGGCCGTGGGTGTAGCGTCCGCGCGCAAATCGATGTGCAGGGCGACTGTCGGGTCCGCCGCCAGATCCAGGGCGCGCGCGCGATTGGGGGTTACGACGAGCCCGGCAGCGCTATTGGGGGCAATCCGGCGCAGGCGGGCCAGGCCCGCATCCGTGAGATCCTCGGCCGCCAGGCAGATAATGCCCGTGGCGTCGTCACCGATCAGCAGCGGTTGCCCGCGGCGCAGGTCGAAGATGGCCCGCTCTGCCTGTTGCATACGCTTTGTCCAGGGTTTGTAGGAGTTAACCCGAATCCGCGATAGTGTAACGCAACTTCGCCGGGCGGTTCGCCGCCCGCATCATCCCCGGAGGATGGGTGATGGAACTGATCGACGAATGCTGCGCCTGGCGTTTGATTCGCCGTGTCCGGGCCGCGGTTCCCAGTGCCGGGGCGACGTTCGCAGAGGCCGGTGAGCCGCTTCTGCGCGTGGCTGCGGATGCCACGTGGCATCCGCTGGCCGCGGTCACCGATACGGCCCGCCACCTCTTTGACCTGTATTTGCCGCTGGCGTTGCAGACCGAGTATACGGTCGCCCAGTTAGGCCAGAGCGTGGACGGACGCATCGCAACGGAGAGCGGTCACTCGCGCTTTGTCACCGGCAGCGCGGATATACAGCACCTGCACCGGTTGCGTGCGCTGGTGGACGCGGTGGTGGTGGGGCCGGGGACGGTTGCCGCCGACGACCCGCAGCTAACCGTCCGCGAGGTGTCCGGGGACAATCCTGTGCGCGTGGTCCTGGATCCCGGCCAGGGGTTGCCGCTGGAGCGCCGGGTATTCCGGGACGCTGCGGCCGTGACGTTGTTGCTGCGGGATCGCCCCGGTGCCTCCCCGGACGCGGGTGTGGAGGTTGTCTCCGTGACCGCCCGCGACGGCTACTTCCCGGCGCAAGCCGTGCTGGCACAGCTCCGGGAGCGAGGGTTGCATCGCGTTCTCATTGAAGGCGGTGGCCGCACCGTGTCCCGATTCCTGGCCGAGGGGGCCCTGGACCGCCTGCATGTCACCGTGGCACCGGTGGTCATCGGCTCCGGTCGTCAGGGCCTGAATCTGCCCGCTGTTGCGACCATGGACGAGGCCCTGCGGCCGGCCTGCCGGCAGTTCCAGCTGGGCGAGGATGTCCTGTTTGCGTTTACGTTTTCGACTGGAGATGCCGCCCCGGCGGACCGCCCATGAGGCCCAGGGCCCCCGGGAGACTCCCCAGCAGCACGAGCAGGCCGTAGGCGACAGCCGCGGCCGCACCCTGGGCCGGCTCCAGTCCGGCTGTCGCCCAGACCGCGGCGGCGGCGCCTTCGCGCAACCCCCAGCCGGCCACGGTGATCGGTACCAGCATGGCCAGCAGGATCGGGGGAACCAGCGGCAGCAGCACGGCGGCCGGTAGCTCGATCCCGAGGCCGCGGGCTGCGGCCAGGAAGACGCCCAGATAGGTCGCGACCACGGCGCTGGAGCTGAGCAGCTGGGCCGGGAACGCGTCGGGCGCCAGGAGAGCACGGCGGAGACTGGCGAGCGGTCCGGTACCGGTTGCCTCGGTCGGCAGCAGCTGCGTGCCCGCCAGCAGGGCCAGGGCGACCGCGGCCGCGCATGCCCAGGCCAGGGCAGGGGCGACTGGGGTCAGCAAGGTCACCAACGCCGGCACGGCCACCAGGGCCATGACCACCTGGCCGGAGCCGCGCTCGATGGCGACCGCCGCCAGCGCCCCGCCGCCGCGGCCGGAGTCCCGCCCGTGCCGCAGCGCACGGGAGGCATCGCCCAGTACACCCCCGGGGAGGATCTGGTTGAGAAAGGTCCCCAGATAGTATTCGCGGAAGGCGTGTGCCATGGGCAACGCCAGACCCAGGCGTGCGGCGGTGAACCGCCAGCGCCAGGCGGACAGCGCGACCTGCACCACGGACAGTGCCAGTGCGATCACGATCCAGCGTGGGTCCAGAGCCTGCAGGTGGGCAAGCATCCGCTCCGTGTCCACAACCAGAACCACAGCGGCCAGCAGGGCGATGCTGACCGTCGCCCGCAAGCCCAGGCGGAAGGCCGGCGTCATCGCGGCTCCGGTGGTAGCGCCAGCAGGTCCACGTGCCCCACCGTCAACGTGACGATGCCGGCGTCGATGGCGCGCCGGCGGCGTTCGGCCCAGGCGTCCAGGCGAGCCGCATGCTGGGGCGCCGTTTCCCGGGCTGCCGCATGCCAGCCGGCCAGCAGTGCGGCCTGGAGGGCGGCTTGCTCCGGACCGATGCGCCAGGGGCTGGGGCTCAGCCAGGCACGGTAGCCCTGATCGCGGAAAGCGGCCTCGGCGACTGCGCCGCTGACCGGGCCCAGAGCGGGCCCGAAGCCCTTGTCGCGTCCCTGATGACGGCTGATGCAGTCCCGCACCAGGGCGTCATCCGCATCCGCCGGCTGCCAGCGGATGCGGCCGTCAACACTCAATGTCAGCAGCACCGCACTGGCCAGCTCCCGGCAGCGGGCGGCCAGCGTCTCCAGCCACGGCCCGGAGACCAGGTCCAGCAGCGCTGCGGTGGTGACCAGGTGGGGCGACGGCACCGGCGGCAGCGGCTCGCGTACCAGGTCGGCCACGCGGCGCTCCAGTGTCACGGCAGGCAGGGGCGGCTGCGCCCGCTCCAGCAGATCGCGGTCCTGATCAACCAGTGTCCAGTGCTGTGGCCCGGGCAGAATGGGCGCCAGATAGCGCAGATTGCTGCCGGTGCCGGCACCCAGGTCGGTGATCTGCAGCGGACCCGCCGGCAGCCAGTCCGTGAGCGGGGGCAGCAGGGCCGCGGCACGGGCGCGCCGATCGGCGCCCTCGCGCAGGGCCAGCCAGTCAGCGTCGAAATGCGTGCTCATGGTCTGGCCTCAAGAATGTCCGCCAGGCGTCCGGCGGCCGTAGGCCAGTCGCTCAGTCGTTGGGCGTGAGCCCATGCAGCCCGCGCCGCTTCGGCGCGGGCGTCCGGGTCCCCCAGCCACGCCGCGAGCGCCGCGGCCAGCGCACCCGCATCACCGGGTGGCACCAGCTGCGCGGCCGCGCCCGGGACCGTGTCGGCGATGGCACCGCCGGTGGTGCTGATCACTGGCAGTCCCCGCGCCAGCGCCTCGGTGAGTACCATGCCGTAGCCCTCGTAGTGGGACGGCAGCACGAAAAACGAGGCCGTGGCCAGTGCCGCGTCGATCGCCGCGGGTTCGCATTCGCCGGGGACGGTGATGCGTTCCGCCAGTTCCGCCCGAGTGATGGCGGCCCGGACCCGAGCGGCGAAAGCCGGATCGGCCGTGGTGCTGCCGATCAACCGGCAGTGCCAGTCCCGCTGCCGCAGTCGCGCCAGCGCCGCCACCAGCACATCCTGGCCCTTGCGTGGCGTCAGGCTGGCGACACACACCAGTGATGGTGGCTGACCCGGCGCCGGGCCCGTGGCCGGCGGCGCCGGATCCGTTCCGGGCTCTGCCACTGCCACCGGGTCGCCATACAGGTCCAGCTCACCCAGGCGTGACCGGGTTGCGGCACTCGTGGTAATGACGGTGTCGCAGGCCGCCAACGCAGCCCGTTCGCTGGCGAGCAGGCGCGCTTGTGTGTTGCCGTCGAGCCCGGTCTCGTCGGCCAGCGGGTGATGCACCAGGCCGGTGATGCGCAAGCGATCGGCGTGGCGCGCGAGGGGGGCCGGGTGCCCGCCCAGGGCCAGGCCGTCCACCAGGGTCCGGCTGCCATCCGGGATCGCAGTGAGGGCGGCCTCCAGCGCGGCTTCGGCTGCATCGTCCGGCCCGGGGAAGCTGCCGGCCAGCTCATGGACCTGCACACGCCAACCCAGCGCGCGCAACTCCGTCACCATGCGGGCATCGTACAGGCTGCCGCCGGTGCGCCGGTGCAGGGGGCCCGGGACCACGACGTGCAGCCCGGCTGTCACGTGCCGCCTCCCGGGAGATTGCCCGCATAGCTTGCCCAGGCCACGTGGGATTCGTGCAGGGTCACGGCCAGATGGGTCAGGCCCCGGCCTGTCTCGCCCAGCTCCCCGGCCCGGATCGCCGCGGCCAGGCGATCGAAGATCAGGCCGGCGAGGAACTCCGTGGTGGTGTTCTGGCCGGCCAGGGCCGGATCCGCGTCCAGGTTGCTGTAGTTCAGCGGCGCCAGCACCGCACGCAACTGCTCGGACGCCAGGCCGATGTCCACCACCAGGTTGTTGGCGTCCAGCGCCGGCCGCGAAAAGGTGGTGTCCACCAGGTAGGTGGCCCCGTGCAGTTGTTGCGCCGGGCCAAAGGCCTCGCCGCGGAAACTGTGGGCGATCATGATGTGCTCACGGACGGTCAGGCTGTACATGCGGTCTCCGTCAGTCGGGATAGCGGATGCGGTGGCAGAGTGTGCTGGCGCCGGTAGCGGTGAGATCCGCCATGACCCGCGGCAGTTCCGTGAACGCGGATTCGCCGGAGAGCAGCGTCTCCAGGGCCGGGTCCGTGAGCAACGACAGGGCCAGTTGCAGGCGGCGACCCGGATCCCAGCGCGCCCGGCGCTCCGGCTCCAGGGCGCCCACCTGACTGCTGCGCAGGCGCAGGCGCCGGGAGTGGAAGGCCTCGCCCAGGGGAGCGGGCACGGGTCGATCACCGTACCAGCTCATCTCCACCACCGTGGCCTCCATGCCGGCGCACGCCAGGGCGTCACCCAGGCCCTCCGGGGTGGCACTGGCATGGAAGACACGGTCGGCACGCGTTTCCGGTGGCTCCGCGGCCCAGGCAATCCCCAGGGTCGCCGTGGTGTCGGCGCGCTCCGGCAGCGGATCCACCAATGTCACCGACGCGCCGGGCAGCTGGCGGCAGAGCCAGGCCACCAGCAGGCCGATGACGCCGCCACCGATGACAACGATGCGATCCCCCGGAGCGGCGCCGCCGTCCCAGACGCCGTTGAGCGCGGTCTCCATGCCCGCAGCGAGCACCGCGCGGCCGGCCGGGACGCCCTCGGGCACCACCTGGACTGCTTCCACGGGGACCACGTAGTAATCCTGGTGCGGGTACAGGCAGAAGACCGTACGTCCGTGCCACTCCGGTTCGCCGCCAATGACCTCGCCGACGTTGATGTAGCCATAGGCCACTGGTGCCGGGAATGCCCCCTGCTGGAAGGGGGCCTGCATGGCCTGGTACTGGCTCGGCGGTACCCGGCCGTGGAACACCAGGCTCTCGGTGCCCCGGCTCACGGCGGAGTAGCGCGTGCGCACCAGGAGCTCGCCCGGACCCGGCTCGGCCAGTGGCACTGTCGCAATCTCGCCGTGCCCGGGTGCCGTGACCCGGAACTGCCTTGCACTGTCGGGATGGTTCATACGGTCTCCACCGGGCGGGGGACTCACCTACAATGACGGCGCGCCCCGGTGCGCGTGCAGCGTCGTGCCCACGCCCGGGATCCGTTTCCCTGCCGCGTGGCTGAACCCTCCGGAGAGACACCCGTCATGGTTCGCAGCTTGCTCCGTTTCGCGATACCGCCTCGGCGGCCGGCAACGCAACCGGTTCCGGATCTGGCGATCGCCCTGGTGGCCGCCATCATACTTGCCGGCGTGCTCGGCGTCCTCCCGTCCGTGCCGCTGCAGGTGCCGCTGGCAATGGTGGCACTGGCGGTGGCGGGCACCGCGCTACTCGCTCTGAAGGCGCCTTGCTTGCCGGAACCCGGTCGCCTGGGTCCCGCCAACCGGGTCACCCTGGCGCGCGGTGTACTGGCGCTGCCGCTGGCGGCCCTGGTACTGGCCCCGGGAGCACTGACCGGCGCGGTGGCCTGGCTGCCCGTGGTCCTGGCGGCCACGGTCCTGGTGCTGGACGGGCTCGATGGCCGGGTGGCGCGCCGCACGGGGACGAGCAGCGCCTTTGGCGCCCGCTTTGACATGGAACTCGACGCCCTGGTGCTACTGGCCCTTTGCGGCCTGGTCTGGGCAACCGACCGTGCCGGTGCCTGGGTGCTGATGCTCGGGCTGCT
>JAWOFB010000174.1:0-4271 GCA_046482445.1 Ectothiorhodospiraceae bacterium
AAACCGAACACGTCGCGGAGCAGGGCATCGTCGCCGGCCAGACGCGCCCGATCCAGGGCCTCGACGCCGAGCTGTTCGCTGTTCGTCTCCGGCACTGCAGGCAGTGCGGCATCAAGCAGCAGGGCGTCGAACAGCCAGGCCTCCACCGGATCCCCGGAGCGCCAGCGCACCGGCTCCCGCAGGACCACCTCCCGCCACCGCGGTGTGCGCTCGTCCAGCACGCTGCGGAACCGCAGCGTGAACCCACGCCCGGTGCCTTCGTAGCCGTGCACGGTGGTGGCGAAGACAATGCGGCTGAAGCGCTCCAGTAGCGCCGTGAGCACCGTCGCCGGCAAGGCGGCGGCCTCGTCCACCAGCACCAGATCCGGCGATTCCGAGGCCTGCCGGACTTCGTCAGGCAACAAAAACCGGAGGGTGGCGCCATTGGCCGTCTGGACGCGGCCGCGGTGGACGGGGACACCGAGACGCGCGGCAGCGTGGCGCAGCACCGCAGCCACGGCGCCGCGATGCGGACCGGTGACCACCACGTCGATGCCGCGGGCGGCCATGAGCCGGGCGGCCGCGATGCCCAGCGCGGCGGATTTGCCGCGCCCCCGGTCCGCCGTGAGAACGGTGGGCCGGCGCCGGTGGCCGGTGATGACACGCTCCACGGCCGCCACCGCCTGCTCCTGATCCACCGTCAAACAATCCGGGTCCGCCGGGGGCGACGTCGGTGATGCGGCAGGTAAGGGCGTCACCTGCGGCAGCGGTCGATCCTGCTCGATCACAACCGCGCAGGGATCACCGCGCAGCTTTGCCGCCAGCCTCTCCAGGAACCGGCCCGTGACCGCCTCGACCCCCCAGCCGTCCACGGCCAGGCGCTCGGCCTGGGGGTCCGGCACCTCCGGCCAGGCGGCCAGCGGCGGCGTCAGCAGGACCACCAGGCCACCTCCGCGGACCGTCCCCATGGCGGCACCCAGCCCATCGGGATCCAGACCGGCATGGGCGTCCAGGACCAGGCTGCCGTATTCATGACCAATGTGGCCAACCAGTTCACCGGGGGCGCACGCGACGCAGGCATCGGGCATCGACGACGCACCGGCCCACAGCACGTCTTCGTGAGCGATCTCCGTGTCCGCGAGCAGGCTCTGCGCTGCTCCGCGGGCCCACTGCGCCTCACCCGCCAGTACCAGCAGGCGGCGGTGACCCCGGGCCCGCGCCTCGGCAACCAGCTCGGCCGCCAGGCCCCCGAGCCCGAGGGTCATGCCGTGGCCGCCTCCAGTTCGCGCAGCCGCTCGAATGCCTCACTGCGGGAGTGACCGCACAGCGCTTCCGTCGCCTGGAAGGCTTCACACACGGCCGGCCGCTCCGGCGAGCCGAACAACCCGCAGCGGTAATCCGCTGTCAGGTGGATGCAGGGCACCCCCGCCGGCTTGCCATCGGGCATCCCCGGTAACGGGGAGGAAATGGACGGTGCAACGCAGCATGCCCCGCAGCCCACGCGGCACTCCATAGGACTCTCCTGGTATTCTTTAACAAATCGGTGGTTTAAAGGCGTTTGTTGATGTCCGTTATGACTCGCTTTCGGCGTCAACGAAACGCCCGCAACCCTCGTACCGTTGCCCGTCCACGTGCACATGAACAGGCTCCAGTTCCGGCCCCCGCACCCGCACCGGGCAATCGCCCTGCAGGCGCTCCACACGGATGGCGCTGTCGTCGGTGGTGTGCAGCCTCGTGTCGCCGCCCCAGGACACGGCCTCGCTGGTCACCGGCTCCTCGGACGACGGGCCACGGAAGACCAACTGGTCCGGCTTGGCCTCAAGCAGCCAGTCACCATCGTTGCCCTCGGCACGATACCGCACACCGCGCACGCCCGCCTCCGCCCAGGGGGCGGCTTCAGGGGTGCGACCACAACGCACGCGTTCGCCGCTGGCGGGGGTGAGACGGGCCCTGTCACCACTGCTTTGCCAGTCCCAGTCGCCATTGCCATAGGTTCCGGATTCCCGGCGTTCCAGGCAATGCGTGGCGCCGTCGCGGTGCAGGGCCATCCGCTCGCGCCCCTCGCCGCGGGTGACCACGCGCTCGCCGTCGGCACAGTCGTAGACCTCGGCCACCACAGCCGGCGCTTGCGGCGCGGGTTCGCTGGGCGGCCGTGCCGCCGCCTGGTCACTGGTGTCGGCCGATCCGGCGCAGCCCGACGCCAGCAACACCGCGCCAGTCAACGTGGCGCTCAAGGCAAACCAGCGGCGCGCGCCGCCGACGCGGCGCCCTGCCTCGTAAGGCTCAGGATGGCTCATTCGTCGACTCCTCATCATCGTGCCCCCCGGGCGCGACGACCGCCAGCACGTACACGCCGTTCCCGGTTACCTGGAAACGCACATCCCACTGGCGGATCCGGACTCCGTAGACGGTAGCGTCCTCGTTGCCGCCACGATAGGCCGGGCGTGGATCCGCCCCCAGCGTTTGTTCGGCGAGTCGCCGCCAGTCGGGGTGGCTCGCGGGCTCGGCCGCGGCCACTGACGGCTCGAAGGTCACCGGCAGATGCGCCGGGGCACCTGTATAGGCCGACGGCGTCCGGGCATGCGCCGGCGTGTCGCTGTAGGGCAGATACGGTTTGATATCCAGCACCGGCGTGCCGTCCACGAGATCGTGGCCGCTGATGGACAGGCCGCACCAGTCGTCGGCGCTGTGTACCCCCTCGAGCCGCACCAGGGACAGCCCCATGGGGTTCGGCCGCCGGGGCGACCGCGTGGCGAACACGCCGGTGCGCCGGTTGCCGCCCAGGCGCGGTGGGCGGACCCGCGGCTTCCAGTCACCGGCCGGGTTGGCATGAAAACGGTACAGCAGCCAGACATGGCTGAATTCCGCCAGCCCCTCCAGGGCCTCCGGCCGGTCATACGGGGGCTGCAGCCGGACCTCGGCATGCGCGGCCGGCACCAGCCCCGGCTGCCGGGGCACCCCGAAGCGCTCCGGATAACAACTGTGGACGATGGCGATGGTCTCCATCAGCCGCCGTCCACGGCGCGTCGCATGGCGGCCAGCCATTCACTGGCATCCGCCGTGGGGGCGTGACCCCGGCGCCGATCCGTGCGGCAGAGTGCATCGTCCGGGCCCAGCTCGCCGACAAACCGCGACAGGGTCATGGCCTCGCGCCCCTGCCCGGTGCCCAGATCCAGCGCATCCGCATGGTGCAGCACGGCCGCGTCCTGGGCGCGGGTGAGCGCTACGTAGGCCAGCCGCCGCTCTTCAGCGAGATTGTCGATCTCGCCCTCCCGGGCCATGGGCATGAGCCCCTCGGAGAAGCCGTAGACATGCACCTCCGGCCATTCCAGACCCTTGGCGCCGTGAACCGTGCTCAGCGTCACCCGCCCCTCGGTCTCGTCCGCCTCGTCGGTGCCGGTCGCCACCACCTCCAGGGCGGCCGCCCAGCGAGCCTCCACCGGTGCCTCTGTCGGCAGCGTCGCGAGGCGTCGATCCATGGCCCGCTGGACCACGGCCATGCGCCCGAGTGCCGGCCGCAGCAGGGCCTCCTCGTCACCCTGCCCGGCCTGACCCCGCCGGGCACGCCGGAGCAGCCAACCGCGGAACAGGCTGTCGCGCTGGCACCACTCGGCGAGGCCGCCCGGGCCGCGCTGGCGCAGGCGTTCCAGCCCCGCGCTCAAGCGTTCCACCGCGGCACTGGCCCGCGGGGCCAACCGCGCCGCGCCCTCCAAAGGGTCACCCCGGCCGGCGCTGAGCCGGGCCACGCTGCGCGCACCCAGGCCGGGCACCAGGTCCGCCACCCGGGCCAGGGCGCGGAGATCCCGCCGGTTCGCGGCCAGACGCCCTACGGCCAGCATCATGCGCACGTCGGCGTAGCCCAGCAGGTCGGTGCCGGCCTTGATCCGGTAGGGAATCCCCTGGCGCAACAGCGCCGCCTCCAGACCGCGTCCCAGCCGGTTCTTGCGGTAGAGCACGGCCAGGTCATCCGGTGTCCGACCCCGCGCCAGGGACGCAGCCAGGCGCTCCACCACGCCGTCGGCCATGGCGTCGCCGTCGTCATATTCCACCAGTGTCACGGGCGCCGCCTCCCCCGAACGGACGGCGAACGGGGCCTTGTCCAGTCGCTGGACATTGTTGCGCACCAGGTGCGCGCCGCTGCTGACAATCGCGTCGGTGGAGCGGTAATTGCGCTCAAGCCGGTAGACCGTGGCGTCGAAGCCCTCGATGAAATCCCGCAGGTTCTGCGGCCGGGCGTGCCGCCACTCGTAGATCGCCTGGTCGTCACGGCCCGCCTTGTTTACGGCAGCACA
>JAWOFB010000392.1:0-3606 GCA_046482445.1 Ectothiorhodospiraceae bacterium
CCGTGTCCTGGAGGCCTTGTTTGAGCAAGTCGTCATGGAAGCGTCTCGGGCCCGTGATGGTCCATAAATAACAAAGTAGTACTAGGAGTCTGCCGGGTTTGGGAGGTCCTCGCGAGGTGGGCGGGAGGCGGAGGCGATTGAGTCGTTTGTTTGAGGAGAATAGTGGGACCCATTTGACGAAAACAAACGGATCAAGCGGCCCGCATCCCCCCACCGCAGTAGACCTTCGCCAAATCCGACAGACTCCTATGTGGCAAGCGGGTCGCTTAGCCGCCCACCAACAACCCGGCCGCCTCTTCCGCGGCGCGCTCGCCGGACTGCCAGGCGCCGTGGACGGTGGCGAAGTCCACGGAATCGGTCGCCTCGCCGGCAATCAGCAGGCGCGGTCCCACCGGGGCAGCGAGTTGACTCCGCACGCCCGGTCCAGCCCCTGGACGGGCTGCCGAGTAGCTGCCTCGCACCCAGGGGTCGCACTGCCAGGCGGTGCGCGTCGCCGCCACGCACTCCTGACGCACGCCCTCACCGAAGGCCCGTGCCAGGTATTCCACCGCAAAATCCCGTGCCTGCTGCTCGTCCACGGCAGCGAGCCACTGCGCGGTTGCGCCGCCGGCGTAGCCCACCGCCAGCGGCTGACCGCCCGGCGCCAGGTGAAAGCCGAATGCCGGCGCCCCGTTACCCGGATCCACCACCAGATAGGTATTCGCCGGAAAGGACCACGGGACGGTACGAAAACGCAGTGCGATCTTCTCCGCCAGGCCCAGGGGCAGGGCGGCCACTGCACGCCGGTGCGCCGTCGGCAGCGGCGGGTCGAAGGCGATGGTCTCGGCGGCCAGCACGCCGGTGGACACGGTAACGATGGCTGCGCGGGCCGTGATGGTTTCCGCGGCAGTGGTCACCCGCACACCGTCGGCGTCGTGGACGATCCGGGTGACCGGGCAGGCCGTGGTGACGGTCAAGGGTTCGGCAAGCCGCTGCAACAGACAGCCCATGCCGTCGTGGGCGACCCAATCCTGGCCGGTGTCCTGGTCCGCAGCGGCGTCCAGGGTGCTGTAGGCCGCCGGAGGCACCGCGTTGATGGCGGTGAGCAGGTAGTCGCGCACGGCCGCATGATCCGCCGCAGCCTCCAGGTAGGCGGCGGCCGGGGCATCCGCACCCGCCGCCCCGGCGGCACCCAGGCGCTCGGTATCGGCGGCCACCGCGGCCCGCAGGCGCTCGGCTTCGGCGTCATCCACGAATCGGCCGAGGCGGTGACACACCAGGTGCGGATTGCCGCTGTAGCCAAACCCCAGACGCTGGGCCTGGGTGCGCAAGGGGTTGCGGTCGGCGCAGTGGAACCAGGCGCAGCCGCGGTCGAAGCGCACGCCGAGGCTGTCGGACTCGGTCCAGGCACGCCCGCCGATGCGGGACGCCGCCTCGAGCACCCGGCAGGTTAAACCCCGCTCGGACAGAGTGCGCCCGGCGGCGATCCCGGCCGCGCCCGCACCGATCACCACCACGTCCACCGCCGTCATTCCGCGTAGATCATCCTGCGGGTCATACCGCCGTCGGCAACCACGTTTTCACCGGTGACAAAGCCCGCGTCGGCGGACAGGAGATACGCGCACAGCGCCGCCACATCCGCCGGCCGGCCCACCCGACCCGCCGGGTGCTGAGCGTGGTCCGCAGGTGTGAGATCTTCGCCGTTGTCGATCCACCCGGGGCTCACGGCGTTGACCCGCACCCGGCCCGAGAGACTCACCGCCAGGGCGTGGGTGAGCGCCAGCAGGCCGCCCTTGCTGGCCGCATACGCTTCGCTGTCCGGCTCGGACTGCAAAGCGCGCGTCGAGGCAACGTTCACCACGGCCCCGAAGCGTTCCGCCAGCCAGGGGGTCGCGTGTTTCACGGTGGCAAAGGCGCCGGTGAGATTCACCGCCAGGCGGCGCTGCCAGTCGGCCATTGCCAGCTCCGTCACCGGGCCGCTGAAGGCATCGGCAATGGCGGCGTTGTTCACCAGTCCGTCCAGGCGCCCGAACGCTCGGGTCACCTGTTCCACGGCATCGGCCACTTGGGTCTCATCGGCGACGTCGGCCGTGATCGGGAGCACATGCTCCGGGTCCGCGCCGAGCGCATGCGGGAGGCCCGTCAGGGCGTCGCCGTCCACGTCCAGGGCGGCGACACACCAGCCGTCGGCCAGCAGCCGCTGGGTGATGCCGCGCCCGATAAGCCCAGCGGCACCGGTTACCAGGGCGACGGGTCGAGCGTTCACTGCCATGGGCTCATCTCCAGTTCCGGTCTTCGTCGGTTGATGCGGCCATCCTCGGGCCTGGTACGCGCCAGCCGGCCCCACTCTCCGCGCGGGGATCGGTGCGAAAGCCCGGGCCCCTCGCTTGACCCCCTGCTCGCGCCTCGCCTAAGCTAACCGATCCCCTTCAGGTGGCCCGCAGCATGAAACCGCGGGCAAATCGGGAAGCCGGTGCAGCGGGTTATGCTCGCGATTCCGGCGCTGCCCCCGCAACGGTAGGTGGCCGCAGGCAAACCATCAGGCCACTGGCCCAGCCGCGAACCGCGGCGGCCGGGAAGGCGGTTTGCCCGGGGCGCGAGCCCCAGCCAGGAGCCCGGAGACCGGCCTGGAGGACCTGGTGCCGCGGGGCGCGGCGCAACCGGGTGGGACGCGCCTGTCTTCTCGATCCGTGGCCACCCTGTCCGCGCTCGCCGTCGCGCAACTGCTCGACGAGGGTTTTCTGTTGGCAATCACACAGGACCGCAGCGATGCGTCGGACGCGAGCATGCGCCCGGAGACGCCTGAGACCGGCAGCGCCCTGCGCACCGGTCTGACTACCGGCGTGTGCGCGACCGCCGCTGCGGTGGCCGCGGCGCGGCTCGCCCTCGGCGCCGAGGCCGGGGCCAGCATCCCCGTGGTCCTGCCCCGCGGGCAGCACGTCAACGTGACTCTGAACGACGCCACGCGGCGCGACAAGGGGGCTGACGCCGGTGTCATCAAGGATGGCGGCGACGACCCCGACGCCACCCACGGCGCCCGTGTATGGGTCCAGGTGGAGCCCACCGCCAGCGCCGGCGTCACCTTCCATGCCGGCACCGGTGTGGGCACGGTGACCCGCACCGGACTGACACTCGACGTCGGCGAGCCCGCCATCAACCCGGTCCCTAGGCGCATGATCACCGACCACTTGCTGGAATGCGCGGCCGACCTGGGGTACCCGGGCGGCTTCGCCGTCACCGTGGGTGTCGACGACGGCGAGCGCATCGCTGAACGCACCATGAACGGCAAGCTGGGCATCCACGGCGGCCTGTCCATTCTCGGCACCACCGGCATCGTGCGGCCGTTTTCCTGCGCCGCCTACGTGGCATCCATTCACCAGTCCGTGGACGTGGCCCGGGCCAACGGGGTCGAGCATGTGGCCTGCTGCACCGGCGGCTCCAGCGAAGCGCTGGTGCGCGAACGCTACGGACTGGCCGACATGGCTCTGGTGGAGATGGGCGATCTCGTCGGCGGCACGCTCAAATACATCCGCAAAAACCCCCTTCCCCGCGTCACCCTCGCCGGCGGCTTCGGCAAGCTCAGCAAGTTCGCCGCCGGTCACCCGGACACCCACAGCCGCAAGTGCA
>JAWOFB010000315.1:0-4106 GCA_046482445.1 Ectothiorhodospiraceae bacterium
CACCCACGCTGTACCGGGCCGTCGGGTGCCGGCACTGCAATAACCGGGGCTTCCGCGGCCGCGGCGGCATCTTTGAACTGGTGACCGTGGACGACCGGGTGCGCAGCATGATCCACAAGGGCGCCTCCGAGCAGGACATCGAGCGCTACGCCCTGGCGCACATGCCCACGCTGCGCATGGACGGCATTCGCCGCATCCTGGCCGGTGAGACGACGATTGACGAAGTGCTGCGGGTCACCATCGAGGACACCATGCCGGTCGAGGCCTGAGCGCCGGCACAACCGCGAATGACACGGAACGGGACGGTCTGATGGGCGCATTCGAATACCAAGCGTTGAACCCTTCGGGCAAGGAAGTCAAAGGGGTCCTGGAGGGGGACACCCCGCGGCAGATCCGCCAGCAACTGCGCGATCAGGGTCTGACGCCGCTGTCCGTGGACGCGGTCATCGAGCACAGTCGCGACACCGGCGGTCGGCCGAGTCTGCGGCCCGGCGGCCGCCTCTCGGCCACCGACCTGGCGCTGGTGACACGGCAGCTGGCGACGCTCGTAGGTGCCGGCCTACCGCTTGAAGAGGCGTTGCGCGCCACGGCGGCCCAGACCGAGCGCCGCCGGGCACGGACCATTATCACCGCGGTCCGGGCCAAGGTCATGGAGGGCCACAGCCTGGCGGAGGGGCTCCGGCAATTCCCGCGCTCGTTCCCGGAAATCTACCGCGCCACGGTGGGTTCGGGGGAACACACCGGTAACCTGGACCAGGTCCTGGAGCGCCTGGCGGACTACACCGAGGGCCGCCAGCAGATGCAGCAGAAGATTCTCACGGCCCTGATTTATCCCCTGGCACTGGTGATCATCGCCACCGCCGTGGTGGTGATGCTGCTCACCTACGTGGTCCCGGAGGTCACCCAGGTGTTCGCCGACGTGGGCCAGGAGCTACCGCCGCTGACCATTGCCCTGATCGCCGTGAGCGACTTCCTGCGTGCCCACGGCATCTGGCTGCTGGCAGGGCTGGCCGTAGCCGTTGTGGTCATGGGCTACGCCATGCGCTACGACACCGTCCGCCTCCGGGTCCACCGCCTGGCGCTGCGAACCCCTATGATCCGGCGCGTGACGCGGGGCGTGAACGCCGCCCGCTTCGCCCGGACCTTCAGTATCCTGGTCAGCAGCGGCGTCCCCGTCCTGGAGGGCATGCGCATTGGTGCCGAGGTGATCAACAACCTGCCCATGCGCCGCTCCGTCTCCGAGGCGGCCAGCCGCGTACGCGAAGGCAGCGCCATCGGCCGCGCCATGGAACAAAGCGGGGAGTTTCCGCCCATGCTCGTTCACATGGTCGCCAGCGGTGAGACCAGCGGGCGGCTCGCCATCATGCTCGAACGCGGCGCCGCCAACCTCGAACGCGAGGTCCAGAGCCTGGTCGATGCCGTAATGGCCATCTTCGAGCCACTGATCGTGGTGATCATGGGCGGCATTGTCCTGATCATCGTGGCAGCCATCCTGCTGCCGATCTTCGAACTCAACCAGCTCGTGGGATAGCCCGAGAGACCGCAATCAGACAGACGAGGGATACGACAATGGAGGAGACACGGCGGCTTCACGGGTGGCAGTGGAACCGCGGTTTCACGCTGATCGAGATCATGGTGGTAGTAGTCATCCTCGGGATTCTGGCGGCATTCGCGATTCCCAACATCATGGACAACCCGGAGCAGGCGCGGGAGACCAAAGCGCGCCACGACATCCGCACGCTGGAATCGCAACTGGAGATGTACCGCCTGGACAACCATCACTACCCGAGTACCGAGCAGGGGCTGGAGGCACTGGTGGAGCGTCCGCGCACCGAGCCGGAACCGTCCAACTGGAAAGACGGCGGGTACATGCGCAGCCTGCCCGAGGATCCCTGGGGCAACGACTATGTCTATCAGCACCCCAGCGACGCCGACGGCGACCTGCTGATCTACACCTACGGCCCGGATGGCCCCAGCCACGGCGAGCCGGCCATCAGCAACCGCGACCTGGACTGACATGACCCGCATCCCGGGTGAACGTGGGTTCACGCTCATCGAGGTCCTGGTTGTACTGGTGCTCATCGGGATCATCACGGCACTCGCGGTGGCGCGCATCGTCATGCAGGACGAACGGGCCGAACAGGCTGCGCAGCGGCTCGCCGGTGTGCTGGAAATCGCCAGTCGCAGCGCAGTCATCGAGGCGCGCGAACTCGGCCTCGTCTTCGACTCCGATGGTTATCGCTTCGTTGCCCTGGGTGACGACGGCTGGCAGTCGGACGAGCTGAATGATCAGGCGCTTGGCTCGCGATCCCTGGACAGCGATCTGCGCCTGGAGATCGAGCGCGAGGAGCTGCCGGGCTCGCGCCGCCCGGGCGAGGATACCGGCGACACGGACGACGGCAGCGACACGGAGCCCCAGGTGCTCATTCTCTCCAGTGGTGAAATCACGCCGTTCCGGGCCGTTATCCAGCCCCGCGACAGCGATGCCAGCACCTGGACCGTCAGCGCCACGTTTGACGGCCGTATCCGCTCCGAACCGGCGGAGGGCTCACCATGAACAGCCGCGGGTTCACACTGCTGGAGGTCATGGTCGCCGTGGCCGTGCTGGCCATCGCCATGGCGGCCGTCATGCGTGCCGGGTCGCAGATCACCGCCAACTACAGCCGCCTCGAGGAGCGCACCCTGGCCCAGTGGGTGGCCGGCAACATCCTTGCCGAACGCCGCGCCGCGGGTTTCTGGGGCACGGGCACCGAGACCGGCAGCAGTACCATGGGCAGCCGCGAGTGGCACTGGCAGCTTGAGGTCCAGGAGACACCGAACGACGCCTTCCGCCGCCTGGATGTATCGGTTTATGCCACTGAAGAGCGCGACAGCGCCGTCGCAAGCATGACCGGTCTGGTCCGGTCACCCGGCAACACGGACAGCGACGGAGACGCCCCGTGACAGGCAGCCGCGGCTTCACGCTCATCGAGATCCTGGTGGCCCTGGCGGTCTTCGCCGTCGTCTCCGCCATCAGCTTCTCCGGCATCATGCTCCTCACCGATCAGCGCGATCGCGTCACGGCGTCCTCCGAGCGGCTGGAGGCGATACAGATGGCGGTCGCCTTCCTGGAACGCGATCTGCGTCAGGCGAGCGCGCGCCCCGTCCGCGACCCGCTGGGCAGCCCGCGACCCGCCCTGCTCAGCGGTGACCTGGCGGAGCTGGAGTTCACGCGCGGCGGTCGCGCCAACCCGCTGGGTTTGCGGCGCAGCGAGCTGGAGCGCGTGGGCTACCAATTGCAGGACGAGCAACTCCGGCGCTTGCAGTGGCTTGTCCTGGATCAGCAGCAGGACCCCGAGCGCCGGGAGCGAACGCTGCTCGAGGGCGTTACCGAGGTCGAACTGCGGTTCATGGGCAATAACGGCGAATGGCAGGAGACGTGGCCACCGGCGGAGGCACGCCAAGGCACAGCCCGCCTGCCGCGGGCGGTGGCCATCACCCTGGAACTGACCGACCTGGGCCGTATCCGCCGCGTCATTACCCTGCCCGACGGGCCGGCGCCGGGGGCCGGGCGGCAGGAGGGATCATCATGATCCGGCGAGGGCGTCAGCGCGGCGTCGCGCTCATTACCGCGCTTCTGGCCGTGGCCATCGTCACCGTGCTGGCCGTGGAACTCACGCGACAGCAGCACTTCGATATCCGGCGCACGCAGAATCTGCTCGGGCGCGACCAGGCGGCGGTCTATCAGCAGGCGGTGGAGCAATGGGCCCTGACCATCCTGGCCGAGGACGCACGTCGCACGGAAACGGACCATCGCGGGGAGCCGTGGGCCGAGGCCATCGAGCCACCGCCGTTCCAGGGTGCCCAGATGCGCCTGCAGCTCTTCGACCTCCAGGGTCGCTTCAATCTCAACAACCTGGTCACCCGGCCAGGGAGCAACAATGCCCCGGCAGTGCGGCGGATGACCCGGCTCCTGGCAGGGCTGGAGGCGGAAACCGGGATCGTCCAGGCAACCGCCGACTGGATCGACCCGGAATCCGGCACACGCTATCCGGACGGTGCGGGTGACGACTGGTAC
This sequence comes from Ectothiorhodospiraceae bacterium, assembly GCA_046482445.1. Lineage (GTDB taxonomy): Bacteria > Pseudomonadota > Gammaproteobacteria > Nitrococcales > Aquisalimonadaceae > Aquisalimonas. The sequence continues at coordinate 4,058 of JAWOFB010000315.1, forward strand.
TCCCGCCTGGATCCGCCCTATCGCAGCGCCAACCGGCCCATGGCCAGCG
>JAWOFB010000332.1:0-6052 GCA_046482445.1 Ectothiorhodospiraceae bacterium
GGGTCTACCCGGAGACCGGGCAGGCCCCGCCGGCGAATCAGGCGGACTCGGCCACCCAGGCCGCGCGCCCCGCGGGCAGTTTCGCGGACCTCGTGGTGATCCACGGCATCAGCCTGCCCCCGGGCGTTTTCGGCGGCGATGGCGTGGATCGACTGTTCACGAACCGCCTGGACCCGGCGGCACACCCGTTCTACGCACGCATCCAGGGGCTGCGTGTCAGCGCCCACCTGTTCCTGCGCCGCGACGGCGCCTTGATCCAGTACGTCCCCCTGGACCGGCGGGCCTGGCATGCGGGGGTCTCTGCGTGGCGCGGGCGCTCGGCCTGTAACGATTTCTCGGTCGGGATCGAGCTGGAGGGCTGCGACGATGAGCCCTACAGCGAGGCGCAATACGCGGCATTGCTGCCGCTTTGCCGCGGCTTGATGGCCGCCTATCCGGCGCTGTCGCCGGAGCGCTTCGTCGGCCATTGTGATATCGCGCCCGAGCGCAAGACGGACCCCGGTCCGGCATTTGACTGGCAGCGGCTTTGGCGCGGGCTGGACCAGGAGCCGAGCGGTGGCGACTAGCCGCCGGGCTTGAGGGCGCCCTGGCAACGACAGGCCACGCGCTCGCGGGGTTCGTCCAGCCGCAATGCGGTGAGATCGCCGCCCCACAGGCAGCCGGTGTCCAGGCTGATGAAATCACCACCCTCGACGAAGCCCAGGGTGGACCAGTGCCCGCAGAGGACTGTCAGCGGTTCCCCCACTGGCTTGCGTCCCGGTGTCTCGAACCAGGGCCAGTGGCCCTCGGGTCGCGTCTCAGGGGCGCCCTTGTAGTCCATGAGCAGCCGCTTTTCGGCGTCGCAGTAACGCATGCGCGTGAACGCGTTGACGATGAAGCGCACGCGGTCCCAGCCGGTGAGAGCCGGAGACCAGCGGTCCGGCCGATCCCCGTAGAGCTGGCTCATGAAGGTGTCGAACGCGGCTTCCGGGGCCGCTAGCGCCGCCTCGCCCTCGCGCGCGAGCGCCCGGGCCTCGCTCAGATCCCAGCCCGGATACAAACCGGCATGCAGCATGGCATAGCCGAGGTCGGCGTCCTCGTGCATGAGCGGCTGTCGGCGCAGCCAGTGAAGCAACTCGTCGCAGTCCGGGGCGTCCAGGACTGGCTGCAGGGTATCCGCTTCCTTGAGCTGGCCGTACCCGCGCCAGGTCGCCAGCAGATGGATGTCGTGGTTGCCCAGGGTGGTGACGGCACTGTCACCCAGCGAGTAGACAAAGCGCAGGGCGTCCAGGGATTCCGGGCCGCGGTTGACGATGTCACCGACGAACCAGATGCGGTCGGCCGCTGGATCAAAGCGCAGGTGCTCCAGCAACCGCTGGAGCTCGCTGTTGCAGCCTTGGATATCGCCGATGCAGTACGTCGCCACGGTCTCTCTCAGCGTCGATTCAGTGCAGCGTGCGCGGACCGGCAAGGGTGAACGCGGGAATCTCCGCAGTGAAGTTCACGCCGTCGTCGGCAAGCAACTCATAGTGGCCGTGCATGCTCCCCACTGGCGTCGCCAGGAGCGTGCCGCTGGTGTAGCGAAAGCCACGGCCCGGTTCCAGGTACGGCTGCTCGCCGACCACGCCTTCCCCCGTGACCTCGCGCTCCTCGCCGTTGCCATCGGTAATGACCCAGCGGCGTGCCACCAGTCGTGCGGCGACGGTGCCCGTGTTGCGAATGGTCACCGTGTAGCTGAACACGAACTGGTCGGACTCGGGTTCCGACTCGTCGCTGCGATAGCTCGGTTCCACGTCCACGAGCACGTGGTAACGGGCCTGGTCGGCATTCGTCGTCATGCGTGGTCCCTTCCGGGGTCAGGCAGCTAGCGCGCGGGCCTTGTCATCCAGGCTGCGGAGCAGGTTGGTGTAGGAGTCCAGGAACGCCTGAACGCCGTCCTGCTCCAGTTGCGCCGTCACGCTGTCCATGTCGATGCCGGCGGCGGCCAGGCGCTTGAGGAGCTCGGGTGCCTCGTCCAGCCCTTCGCCCAGTCGGGCGCGGGGCTTGCCGTGATCCTTGTATGCGGCGTAGGTCGCCGGCGGTAGCGTGTTCACCGTGCGGTCGCCGGCCAGGTGCTCGACGTAGTAGACGTCGCCGTAGTCGGGGTTCTTGGTGCCGGTGCTCGCCCAGAGCAACCGTTGCTCGTTCGCCCCGAGCGCACGCAGATCGGCGAAACGGGCGCCGTCGAACACTTCCAGGAAGTGGGCGTAGGCGCAGCGCGCGTTGGCAATGGCGGCCTGACCGCGGAGTGCGGCGTTGTCCTCGCCGAGCTGGGGATCGATGGCGCTGTCCACGCGACTGACGAAGAAACTGGCGACGGACTGAATGCCGGCGACGGATTCGCCGCGGCGCGCGCGCTGTTGCAGTCCGGCCAGGTACGCGTCCACCACCTCCGCGTAGCGCTCCAGCGAGAACAGCAGTGTGACGTTGACGTTGATGCCGGCATCCACCAGGGCCTCGATGGCCGGCACGCCCGCCCGGGTTGCCGGCACCTTGACCATGACGTTGGGCCGCGCCATCCACTGCCAGAGCCGCTTGGCTTCGGCGATTGTGCCCTCGGTGTCGTGGGCAAGCTCCGGGGACACCTCCATGCTCACCATGCCGTCCTGGCCGTGAGTGCGATCGAAAACCGGTCGCAATGTGTCCGCCGCCGCCTGGATGTCCGCAATGGCCAGGTGGTTGAACAGCTCGGCGGCGGTGATCTCCGGCTCGGCGCGCAACCGTGCCGCAATGGCTTCGTCGTAGGTCTCGCCACCGGAGATCGCCTTGTCGAAGATGGTGGGGTTGGACGTCACGCCGCGCAGATCGTCCTCGCGCACCATGGCCTCAAGCTCGCCCTTGGCCAGCATGTCCCGGTGGATGTTGTCCAGCCAAACGCTTTGCCCCAGGGCACCCAGGGCTGTCAGTGGGTTCGTGCTCATGGCCTGCTCTCGGTTTGTCCGCGGAATCGCCGTTCAGTGATAGCCTGCCAGTCTAACGGTTCCGCTGACCCCGACAAAGGGGACATCTCTGCTTTGCGTTGACAGGGTTTGTAGCGTCGTCAGCGTAACCGTACGGCCAGGACATCGCAGGGCGCACCGTGGAGAACGGCGTTGGCGGTGGACCCGAGCAGCAGGGCCAGGCCGTGGCGGCCGTGGCTGCCGACAACAATGAGGTCCGCGGCCAGGGTCTCCGCCCGGTCCAGGATTTCCTGCTTGGTATAGCCCACCGCCACGTGCTGACGGGCCTGACTCAGGCCTTCGGCCTCGGCGAAGCGCGCCAGGCGCTCGCGGGCCTGGTCCACGAGATCATCGTGGAATTCGGCCTGGGGTGGGCCCAGGAACTCACCGGCGGGGTCCACCGGGATGTGCTCAACCACATGGATCAGGTGGAGCTCGGCATCGCTGGCCTGGGCGAGGGCACGCACCCGCTGGACCAGGTGACTGGCATCCGGGGTGAAGTCCATTGCCAGGAGGATCCGCTCGTAGGGCGTCATGCCGCATCCCGCTCTCTGTTCGCATGCATCACCGAGTATAGCCGGGTCGGTGGACGCCTTCGCAAGGTACGGGGTGGCCACCGCGGCCCCGGGTCAATCCCTCGGCAAGGCGTCGGTCATTCCGGATGGCGCGCCGGGTGGGCCGCGAGGCACCGGAACTGCGCCAGGTTCAGCGCCTCGGCGCGCTGGCCCGGATCAACGCCACAAGCCGCGAGATCGTCGTCACTGAACCACTCACCGAGCGTGTTGCGCAGCGTCTTGCGGCGCTGGCTGAAGGCCCGCGCCACCACGCGACCCAGGGCGGCGGTGGCATCACTGCCCGGTGCGGCATCCGGGCGCGGTGTTAGCCGGATCACCGCGGAGGTCACTTTGGGAGCGGGCCGGAAGGCGCCCGGGGCGACGGTGAACAGCCGCTCGGCCCGGCAGTGGTGTTGCGTCATCACCGACAGTCGCCCGTAGGTCCGGTTGCCCGGCGCTGCCACCATGCGGTCCACCACCTCGCGCTGGAGCATTACGTGGATGTCGCGGATGCGGTCTGCCTGCTCGAACAGGTGGAACAGCAGCGGTGTAGCGACGTTGTAAGGCAGATTGCCAACAATGCGCAGATCCTGGCCGTCGTGGCAGGTGGCCAGGTCGAGTTCCAGGGCGTCGGCCTGGTGCACCTGAACCGGGCCCAGTCCCGCGAGGGTCGCCTCCAGGGGCTCGATCAGGTCCCGGTCCAGCTCCACTGCGGTGAGTGCGGCGCCCGCCCGCAACAGCGGTGCGCTGAGCGCCCCCTGCCCCGGCCCGATTTCGACCAACGGCTCGCCGGGGCGCGGATCGATTGCAGCGACCAGCCGCCGGATCACGGCCGAATCGTGGAGGAAATTCTGGCCGAACCGCCGCCGGGCTCGATGGGCCGTCAAAGCTCGGCGCCGTGGCCGCGTTCCGGCGCGCTGTTACGGGCGCGCCGGACCAGGTCCCGGGCAATGTCCAGGGCGGCGCGGAGACTGCCGTCGCGGGCCGCGCCGGTCCCGGCCAGGTCCAGGGCGGTGCCGTGGTCCACCGAGGTGCGGATGATCGGCAGCCCCAGCGTGATGTTCACGGCGCGGCCGAAGCCGGCGTGCTTGAGCACAGGCAGGCCCTGATCGTGGTACATGGCGAGGACGGCGTCCGCGCCCGCCAGGTTGTCGGGCGTGAACAAGGTGTCCGCCGGCATGGGGCCCCGCAGGTCCATGCCGTTGGAGCGCAGGTGCTCGAGCACCGGTGTGATTGTGGTCTGTTCCTCATCCCCCAGGTGGCCGTCCTCGCCGGCGTGGGGATTGAGTCCGGCGACCAGGACCTGTGGCTCAGGGATGGCAAAGCGGTTGCGCAGGTCGGTGACGAGCACGCGCAGGACTGCCTCCAGCCGCTCGGCCGTGAGGGCGTCCGGTACCTGCCGCAGCGGCAGGTGCGTGGTGGCGAGCGCCACGCGCAGCCCGCCCGCCGCGAGCATCATCACCGGCATGGCGGCGCTCGTGCGCTCGGCCAGGAATTCCGTATGACCGGAGAAGACGACGCCGCTGCGATTGATGGCCGCCTTGTGCACGGGTGCGGTCACCAGTGCGTCAAAGGCCCCGGCGCGGGTGCCATCGACGGCGCGCTCCAGCATGGTGACAACGCTGGCGGCATTGGCCGGCTCCAGCAGGCCCGGCGTGACCGGCTTGGCGGCGGTGACCGGGAGCACCGACAGGCTGCCGGCAGCGTCGTCGCCGGCCGCATCGGTCAGACAGTGCAGCGGCGGCAGCGTCAGCCCCAGTTGGTGGGCCCGTTGTGACAGGACCTCGGGGTCGCCGACGATCACCGTATCGCCGAGGTCGCCGGCCGCGGCAAGCATGGCCACCAGGTCCGGGCCGATGCCGGCCGGCTCCCCGAGTGTCAACGCGATGCGCGGTGCCCGCGGCACCTGTTCCCGGGCGCTGTCCACGACCGCTAGGACTCGATCCGGATGTCCACGAAGGCGTCGTCGCGGAGTTGCTCCAGCCAGGACTGAACGGCTTCCTGGCTGCGCTGTTCCCGGAGCTGCTGGGCAGCCTGGGCGCGGCGACGCTCCTCGGTGCTGTCGTGCTCGCGGCGGTCCAGGACCTCGGCAATATGCCAGCCAAAGCGGGTCTGGAAGGGCTCACTGATGGTGTCGGGTTCGAGGCGTTCCAGGGTTTGCTCGAAGCCCCGGCTCATCTCGCCGGGATTGATCCAGCCCAGGTCGCCGCCCTCGGAGGCGCTGCCAGGGTCGTCGGAGTGCGCACGCGCGAGCTCTTCGAAGGATTCGCCCTGCTGGATGCGCTCACGCAGATTCTCCAGGCGCAGGCGTGCTTCCTCGTCGTCCACCACCTGGTTGGTCCGGATGAGAATATGCCGCGCCCGGGTCTGCTCGACGATGGTCTCCTCCGCGGGGCGGGTGTCCTGCAGCTTGACAATGTGGAAGCCGCTGGAGCTGCGGATGGGCCCGGCGATCTCGCCCGGATCCAGGCTCAGGACCTCATCCTGGAACATGCTCGGGATCCCCCCGGCGGCCCGCCAGCCCAGGTCACCGCCCTCCAG
>JAWOFB010000402.1:0-4538 GCA_046482445.1 Ectothiorhodospiraceae bacterium
CGGTCGTTGTCACCGACGGCCACCTTGATCCGCCTGGCCCGGAGATTGTTTACGTCAATCCGGCGTTCTGTCGTATGACCGGCTATGCGCAGTCTGAGTTAATCGGGCGGACGCCGCGCATGTTGCAAGGGGTACGCACCGAACGCGGCGTATTGTCCGATTTGCGGGCGTCGCTGGAGGCGGGGCAGGTGTTCGTTGGGGGTACCGAATTATCGACGGGACGGCAGCGCTTACGCGGTCGAGTGGGGTATCGCACTTGCACGCACGTCCGGCGGCGACTCGCTGTATCTTCTGCGCCAGGCCTGCGAACAACTGGCCGCCTTGGCCGCGGACTCGTGTGGTCGCGATCTGGTTGTGTCGGTGAACATCCGTGCACGGCAGTTTGATGATCCCGATTTCGCTGATCGTGTGCTTCGGGTCCTTGAGCGCACGGGTGTGGAGCCGCAACGGCTGCGTTTGGAGCTCACGGAATCCGTCCTGGTACGGGATATGAACTGGACGGTTGCGCGCATGGACCAACTGCGCGAGCAGGGCGTTACTTTTGCCTTGGACGACTTCGGAACGGGGTCTTCGTCCCTGTCGCATCTAGCTCGCTTGCCGCTCGACGTTCTCAAGAGCGATCAAGGCTTTGTGCGAGATGTGACCGGGAATGCGGGCAATGTTGCCATCGCGCGCACCATCATCGCACTGGTGCGAAGCCTGGATATGCAGGTCCTGGCGGCGGGTGTGGAAACGGCGGAAGTGCGTGCCTTTCTCACGGACGCCGGCTGTGATGCCTTTCAGGGGGATTTCTTTGGTGCCCCGATGCCGGCCTCCGGTTGGCTGGCGGAATTCCGCGGTAGCCTCGGCTGAACGGTTGATCAAAGCAGACTGGCGCTTGCTCGGCGATCGGACCGGTTCAGCCCGGCTATGCTGGCCGCCGTCGTTGGTGTAAGGAAGGGAGCATGTGCGGGCGCTATAGCCTTTACTCGCCGCACGGTCGCATTGCCGCCGCGCTGGGCATTGCCATGCCACCGCCGTCGGACGACGATAGCCCAAGATACAACATCCCACCGGGTACGCGGCCCTGGACCGCTGCCTTGGCACCCGGTGGTGTGCAGCTTGAGTCGGCCCTCTGGGGCTTCCGGCCGCCCTGGGCGGGCCCGGATGCACCGCGCCCGATTAACGCGCGGGCCGAGAAGGTCGCGAGTTCCCGGTACTTTGCCGAGGCGTTTGCGCACGACCGATGCCTGGTGCCCGCGGACGCGTGGTTCGAGTGGTACCACGGGGAGGCCGGTAAGCGGCCCTACTGTGTGCGGCACCGAGATGGCGAGCTCCTGATGCTCGCCGGTATCCGGACGCGTGATGCGGAGTCGGGCGAAGCCTGCTTCGCGATTATTACGCAGCCCGCGGTGCCGGGGCTGGATTGGCTTCATGATCGGATGCCGGTGGTACTGGATCCGGATTGCTGGAACGCGTGGCTGGACCCGGAGCGGACCAGCCGATCGGCGGTTCGGTCGGTGGTTCGTTCGCTTCGAGCCGAGGTTCTCGAAAGCTATGCGGTGAGCCAGCGGGTCAATCGGCCTGACAATGATGATGCGGCGGTGCTTGAGCCCGCGACGCCGTCGGAGGACTGATGGGAGGTGGCTTGCCAGGCGGCCGGCCACCGTTGTGTCGAACGCGGGAATCGCCGGTGAGGGGGTTGGCGGACTGTGCTTGATCAGATGGGGTTGGCGCCGTGGCAGGCGTTTTTACTGTGGCCGGGCGCCGTCGTGATGGACTGGCTCGCGGCGACCTGGCCCGGTTTCGTTATCCGGACCGGGATTGGCTTCGGTGCGGAATCCTACATGTTCTGGGTTGGTGTGATCTCCACGGTGTTCTGGTTGGCTGTCACCGGTGGGCTGGCTGTGGCGACCAGGGCGTTCCGGAACCGCCTTTTTGAAGAACAACCGTAACGAGACTGTACAGGGGTTGCATAAGAAGCGGACGCGAGCTAGTCTAACAACACTCCCACGCAGTTCATGACGACTTCTCGCGTTGGCGCAATCCTATCCTGTCGTGCGCCCCCCGGCGCCTGCTTGCGGCCGGGTTTTTTTTGTCCGGGTATTGCGCAACCGTTACCGAACACAGGTTCCAGGACCGAAAAAACGTCCCGCAAAGGCACCGGGGGCGCATGCTTGTGAGGGCATCGCACGTGGGCGTGCACGCGGTGGGCGGCAGTCGGTCAGATGCATGGATGGGGGGTGTGAGGCGGGCCGCCCGGATCGCGGGTCAGGCCTGGCCGAGCTCTCGGCCCGGTCCGTTGCTCTTGCCGTCGGCCTCGCGGGCCGAGCGGTCGTAGCCACTGCCGTTGCTCGCCTCGACCTGCAGGAGTTCCAGCGTCCGCTGAACCCCGGTTTGCTGTTTCTGGATCAAACGACCATTGGTCTCGTTGAGAATGCGGCATTCCTGAAGGGCGGCAAGAATTTGCCGCCAGTCGCTTCGGGCCGCTTCCGGGTCGGGAAGCGTCTCCAGCAGCGCCGCCATCCCCGCATCATCCTGGTCGAAGCCGAGCGCGTCCGCGATAGCGGCCCGTTGACTCTCGGCGCTCTCCACTGCGGCAAGCAACTCCACCTTACGACTGAGCAGGGCAGGAAGCCGTTCCATGTCGCGCCCGGCGAGCATGGCCTGTTCTTCCTGCAACAACTCGTTCAGGTGGTCCAGGCGCTCGCACTGCTCACGCAGCAGAGCGGCCAGTTGCTGACGATCATCGCCGGCCACGTTATTCGCTCTCCAGCAGGCCTTCGAGCTCAGCGAAGCGATCGGCAATGCTCTGTGCATCCAGCGGGTACTCGCCGTTGGCGACCTGCTCGCGGATGGCGTCGACCCGTCCTTGATCCACCTGCGGCGTCTGATCCACCGCTTCGCGAACGGACTGAAGCCGCTCCGATTCCGCCGTAGTAATTTCCTGGCCGCTGCCTTGCGTGGCTTGCTGCTCGTTTCGCTCGGTCGCCGCCTGACCCTGCTGGCTCTTGCGGTTGCCCTGAGCTTCCTGCAGTGCGTTATTGCCGGCCCGTCCGCTGCCGTCGACTGGATTGGTCATGGGATGCTCCTTTGCTTTCCCGCTGGGGGTCTCACGCTCCTCCAAGAGAGGATCGGCTGCCAGGGCGAAACCTTGAGCCCCCATTGCAAGTTTATGCTACGTCGCTCGTCGCCTTCGGGAAACCTCAATACTGAATACGGACCCGACTGTCCGCGACAACTTCGCCTTCAACGACCCGCCCTGACGAACTGTTGCGCACGCGCACACGCTCCCCACGGCGGCCTGGTTCCAGTGCTTCGCCGTTCATGCTGATCTCCGTTACCGCTGACCCGGCCGTGATAAGGACACGTTGGCCCCGTTCAACCAGTCGTCGTGCCTCAATGCGTGAGGCGGTAATGAGGTCGCCCTCGCGCAGCGGGCGCCCGGTCTGCATGCCCACCACGTCTTCGGGATCGACGTAGTACCCTCGGCTGAGACGGTTGACGTTACGTTCAACCGCCCGGAGATGCGACTCACTCAGGATCGTGCCGCGCGGCAATGCCTCGGCTGCGACCAGAACCGCTTTCTCCTGGGTAATGCGAACGCTGACGTAGAGCCGCCACGGGCTCGGCTCGTGACACTCCACGCCAACCGTCGCCCGACTGCTACTCCCCCGCCCGGGTGGGTCGAAGGTCTCGAGATCGTGACCACACCGTGGCAGGCGCAGGCGCGAGTCAATGCGGCCGACCTCCACGGAGCCTGAGGCATCGTCAAGCCCTGAGCGCGCATGCTCGGCGACGGCCTGGCGGATCTCGTCCAGGGGCTGTTGTTCGTTGGCGCTCGCGAGAGATGCGGCCATGCCTACGAGAACGACCACGGCTCGACCCACGCGTTTCATCCGGCAACCTGTGATGTGCGTCCGGATCGTTATCAAGGGTTCGCGTTAGCCTCCGCCGCGGGTTGTGTTGGTTCAATGGCGCTCGAACAGAAACCATGCAGAATCCGCGCCAGCATAAACCCGTTTGGCACAGTCGCCGGCGGGGTTTGTCTTTGAAGCCTCCGACGATTCATTTCCTGGTGGAAATTGAATCGCGGAATCCGATCACTCACGCAGCCCAGAGGCTGGAGAGCGTCACCGGGCTTCGCGGTGTGGAGGCGGACTTTGGCCGCCCAGCACCCGCCTGACCCTCGCGGGTCGGGCGGTGAATACGGACAATACCCCGTGCAGCGATGTTGTAGGCCGCGTTCAGATCGGCGTTATACCGCTTGCCACCTGGGAACGTGCAAAGGCTGGCATTGTCTTTGTCGCGCTTGACTTTGCCGGAGCCATCGAATGCCTGGCTTGAAGTCCCGCGCGGGTAAACGGAAAGCGTCCGCAGCCCTGCCTCCGTGGCTTTCGCCTCGATGCGGTCAACGAGCAGCCGATGGAACCAGCGGTGGAAGCGCTGGCGTAGCGGGCTGCGTCGCTTTCCTGCTCGCGGCCGCCAGCCCTTGAGGTGTTCGACGACGATGGCCTGGGCACCGTGTGCCAGGGCCTCGTTGACGATCCGGCGACTGA
>JAWOFB010000112.1:0-4060 GCA_046482445.1 Ectothiorhodospiraceae bacterium
CGCGCCTGCGAAAGCGCCTTCTGTGCCGACGCCAGGGAAGCCGCCATGTCAACGGCCTCGGCGAGCAACGCGTCATGGCGCGCAACCAACCCCTGCCGAATGACGTCACCAACCGTCGCCAGACGCTCGCCAAACCGCTCCCGAAGCGCGTCCCACGACTCGACCGCCGCCTGAGCATCTCGACTCGATGCCAGGCCCCGTGCAACGTCCCGGAACGCCTCGTTCTCGCCACGATAATGCGCACTGAGCGGGCGCCGTGCGAGCCGCAGCACGGCACGAATCTCCTTGCAACGCTTGCGCGCTTCGTGGATTCCCTTGTGTTGCTTGGCACCCGTGCGATCGAGCTGCTTCATCGCATCGTCAATGCACTCGCGCACGATCCGGCGCACTCCGGCATCGGGAGTTTCATCCGCCTCAAACTGATATGCCACAGGCTTTCCTGATGAACCTCGCTTCAACTCCGCGTTGTCAAGCCTCTGTGTACGGGGCTCCACCAACGGCTAATTCAGTCGGAGGGTAACACCTGTGTCATTGCGAGATGTTGCGTGCGCAGGCTATTTGTACGTGCAGCATTGGGATGATGAAGGGGGTGCGAACTGCCCGCTTCATTGCGGATCGCCTGATCTGATGCACCTGAATGGCTCGGGTATTCCGGGCTGCTAGCGGCCTCTGACCACCGGAACGCAGAGTGTGCTGTCACGCTAATGGTGCCGGGAATGGACGGCCGCGTCAGCGCAGCCGGGCCCCATTCCCGGCGTATAGCGGTCTAGGTGTAGCGTCGACTCCGGAACGATACGGAGCGCTGGTATTCCTCCATGGATCCAATCCGCCGTATGTCCGCCCAGGCTCCTTTGTAATAGGGCACCACGTTCTCGTCGACGGCTTCGGTGGTCACTTCGCCGACCATGCCGTTGAAGTAGCCGAACATCATGAACAACTGCCCCGTCTTGATCTCGGGAGTGCGGTAGGCCATGGCCATTGTCGAGCCGTAATCGTTGAACAGCTCCACCACGTCACCGTTGGCGATGCCGTACGCCTCGGCGTCCTCGGGGTTGATCTCCAGCGGAGCCATGGGGAATCGCCCGGTGCGGTAGTCGATGTGCTGGTCGTGATAGGCCGACTGCCAGATATGGTTGGTGCGACCGTTATTCACCCATAGCGGATACTTCTCTTTCTGCTTGGCAACCGGGGAGAGGAACCCGTTCCACGGGGCTGGCTGAAAGCGTGCCCGCCCGTCATCGGTGTCGAAGTTGTGGTCGGAGTAGAGCCGGGGCGTGCCCACGAGCTCACCGTCCTTGTACTCCTGCACGGGAAGCTGGACACCGTTGTTGCCCGCCTCGCGGAGCCGCTGGTAGGTAACAAGGCGCCCCGTCCCTCCACCCTGACTGTCGATCTCCTTCTCGTGCGCCATGCGGAAGCCATCGTTGAAGGCGTCCTCCTGGCTTTCCCAGTCGAACCCGGCGAAGCGTTCCGCCATTTCCTCGTTGCCGGCCTCCTGGTAGCGCCGGCGCAGGGCGTTGGCGAGGCGGGCCGCGATCAGCGAGTCCGCTTCGGCTTCTCCCGGGGGATCCATGAATCGCTCGGACAGACGGATGCGGCGCTCGCCGTTCATCGCCGTCAGCTCGATCTCGCCGGGATGGGCGGCTGGGAGCATCAAGTGGCCCGCCCGGGCGAACGCTGTCGGGTAGAGATCCACTGCGGCGATGAACAGGCCTCCGTCACGCTGCGTCGCTTCATGGACGGCGTCCGCCATGCTATCCACGGAACCGCCCCGCGCCTTGGCCATGGCTTGCTGCACGATGCCGGCTCGCCGGTGGATCGCTTCCTTGTACTGCTCTGCGTTGCAGGTGGTCTGGAAGGCGTTGCAGCCCCACACGGTGAGGATCTGGCCGTTGCCCTTGATGATCTCCTGGTCGATGTACGGTGCAGGCCGCGGTCCCGGGTACGGGGGCCGGGTATACCCCTCCTGGTGGCCGCCCATGCGGGAGATGCCGGTGCCTTCCCGTCCCACGTTTCCGGTGGCCAGAACGATATCCACCAGGGACGCCTGGATCCGGTAGTTGTCGTTGCCCCAGATGATCCCCTTCTCGTAGTGATGCAGGGTGCGCGGGGCATGGCCGGAGTCCTTCGGCTTGTACGACCATTCGGCGGCGCGCCGGATGGCCTCTATGGAGACGCCCGTGATCTGGCTGGCTTCCTCCAGGCTCATGCGGTTGGCCTCGCGGGCTTCCTCAAAGCCGCTTGTGTGATCGGCGATGAAACTCTCGTTATGCCAGCCCTGATCGATCACGTAGGTGAAGATGGCATTGAACAGCGCCGTATCGGTGCCGGGATTGATCTGGAGGTGCAGCACGTTGTCCGCGTCGCCGATCTGATCGCATACAGCAACGGACGGGGTCCGCCGCGGGTCGACGAAGATCACCCGGCCCCTGTCGACGGTTTCGTCCGGGAAGCGCTCCCGCTTCTTCGATCGGGTTTGTCCACGGAGATTGGGCACCCAGTGCGCCAGGAAGTAGTTGGTCTGGTTTTCGTAGGGGTTGTTGCCGATGGACCAGATGACATCGGCCAGCTCGGCATCCTCGTAGGCGCTGTTGAGCTCGTACATGCCCATGTCCCGGCTGGCATGGCATTCGGAGTTGTAGGCCGGACGGTTGTGAATGCGCGCCATCTTGGTGCCGATCGCCTGGAACATCAGCTTGCCGGTGCCCCAGGTGAACTCGAAGCCCCCGCCCGCACCACCGTGGTCGGAGCAGTTGAACATCACGCCGTCCGGTCCCTCGCTGTCCAGCACGCGCTGGGTGATGGCGGCATAGAGATCTGCGGCGTGCTCACGGGTGGTGTCGACCCAGTCATCACCGGTGTTCAGGCGTGGATAGCGCAGGCGATGGGAAGCGACGGGCGTGTCCCCGTAGAGGACGTTCGCGAGCTGACCGCCCCGGGTCGACGAAAGCCCCTCGTTCACGACGCATTCGTCGTCCGGGAGAATCATGACCCGGTAGTCCTGGCCGTCACGCTCGCGGATGCGCGTCGTCATGGCCGAGGTCATGGTCAACTGCATCGGCGGAACCTGTTTGCGGAAATCAACGCCCAGGGCGTTGTCGCCCGGTGCGCGACCGCCCTCGCGATTCGCGGGCCATTTGTAGACGTGGTAGCCGCAGCCGACGATACAGAAGTGGCAGACCAGGTTGGTTTTTTCCGCGTCCGCGGGCGGCAGGGCGATACGGTCGGTGCCGTGACTCATGATGATTCTCCTCCTCAGAGCACGTTGGCCTGGCGACCCGCGATGAGGCCCAGGACACTCACGGCCGTGAGCGTGTCGGTGCTTTCGTTGTATTCGAGTTCGATGCGTGGCAGGTCGACCGTCGCCTGGCCGGAGACCTGCTGTCCGAGCCGGTGTGGATCGAAGATGCTGAAGTGGCAGGGGCACTTGAACACGCCAGCCTGGCGGTCGTAGCTCACCGCGCAACCCATGTGGGTACACAGCACGCTGTAGGCGACGATATCGCCGTCCGGACCAGCGCCGCCGGGAACTGGCTCGCCGGTTTTGATCACCGCGCAGGGGGACGAGCCGTCCGGGTAGGTGAAGGAAACCGCCTCACCGGTAGTCAGGTCGCCTGCACGGCCGATCTCCTCCCGGGGATAGTCCAGGGTGGCGCGGCCCGCTGCCTCACCGTCGGGCTGCGCCGCCGCGGTACCAGCCCACCCAACGACCGAGGCCGAGCCCGCGGCACTGCCACTGAGCTTGAGAAAATTACGTCGACTGAGTTTCATCGCTTCTCCTCCCGATGGTTGTTCTCTGCAGGCGATCAAACAACGTCCGCATCCCGTTCTGCAGGGATCGGACCAGGAGTGCGAGTGAACAAAATCAGAAAGTTGAAGGGCGCCCGTCGTCCGTGGGTTACGGTGCGGTAACCAATGCCTCTATTGCGTGTTACAGGGCCGTAACGCGCACGGACGAAGTCCGCCAGCGCATGACGATCGCACCCCTACCGATGGTTCGAAGTCCTCGTCTATAGTGGGTTTCAGTGGAGACATAAGGCGAGAATTTTCTGGTGGTGTT